>CAXTTB010000672.1:0-2315 GCA_964246905.1 uncultured Acetobacteraceae bacterium
CGGACAGCGGGCGCAGGCGCTTGGCCCGGCGCTGCACCCGGTTCACGCCGAACATGAAATAGCTGATGCCGCCGATGACCGGGGCGAACCAGGCGAAGCCGATCCAGCCAGCCGCCGTCGCCACCTCCCGCTTGCGCAGCAGGACGTGCAGGGTCACGAGCACCGCGGCGGCGAGGCCGAGCGCGAACGCCACGTCCGCGCGCACGCGGGCGAGCGAGGTCCACAGGTCATTCATGGGTCAGGGCCGCACGGCGCCGCGCGTGTTGGTGTAGATCGCGAACAGCGTATGGGAGGCGCAGATGAACAGCCGCGCCCGGTTGCGCCCGCCGAAGGCCACGTTCGCCACCGTGGACGGCACCTTGATGCGGCCCAGCAGGATCCCGTCCGGCGCGATGCAGTGCACCCCGTCCGCGGCGCTGCTCCAGATGTTGCCGTCCTCGTCGCAGCGGAAGCCGTCGGCGAAGCCGGGTGCGACCGCGTGGAACACCCGGCCCTCCGACAGCCGGGTGCCGCCGTCCAGCACGTCGAACACGCGGATGTGCTGCACCGGGTCGGGCGCGAACTGCGCCCCGCTTTCCGACACGTACAGCCGCCGCTCGTCGGGCGAGAAGCACAGCCCGTTCGGCCCGGCGAAGTCGTCCGCCATCACCCGCAGGCCGCCGTCGCGGGGATCAAGCCGGTAGAGCGTCGGCGGCAGCTCCGGCGCCTGCTTGCCGCCCTCGTAGTCCGTGTTGATGCCGTAATGCGGGTCGGTGAACCAGACCGCCCCATCGGACGCGCAGACGATGTCGTTGGGGGCGTTCAGCCGGCGGCCCGCGTAGCGGTCGGCCAGCACCGTGCTGCTGCCGTCCAGCTCGGTCCGGGTGATGCAGCGCCCGCGGTGGGAGCACCCGAGCAGCCGCCCCTGTTGGTCCCGCGCGTGGCCGTTGGCGAAGCCGGAGGGCTGGCGGAACACGGACACGCCGCCGCCCTCGCTCCAGCGCAGGATGCGGTCGTTCGGCAGGTCGCTGACCAGCAGGCAGTCATGGTCGGCGAACCAGACCGGGCCTTCCAGCCAGGCGTAGCCTTCCCCGAGCGTCACCAGGGGCGCGTTCGGCAGCACCAGGCGGCGGAAGCGCGGGTCGTGGATGTCGAAGCCGTCCATCGCCACCGCCCCGACGCTACCGGGCGTGGCAGGGGACGCGCTGCGGCTCGACGTGCAACTGCACGGTCATCAGCACCGCGGGCTGGTCGCCGATCGTGCCGGAGCGGTGGCCGCGCTTGCCGCCCTGCTCCGTGCAGCCCTGGTCCTCGCCGAGCGAGAACTCGCCCGGCCCCTGCTCGATGCGGAAGCCGTCCATGCTCTCGATCCACCAGCGCCCGGACAGCACGGTGATCCATTGCGGCGCCGGGTTCTCATGCCACTCGCCGACCCAGCCGACCGGCTGCACGGTGACGACGACCGTGGCCTCCGACCGCTCGTGCTTGTTGTTCCATTGCGGGGCGGCGTTGCCGACCTGGGTCAGCTCGAACTCGGTCAGCGCGCATTGCCGCTGGTGGCTCACCCCGTCCTGGTCGGTCCATAGGTGCCAGTAGGGGATGCGGGGCTTCGGGCCGGATGGGTCGGGCATCAGGGGTCTCCGTCTTGGGGCTGCGTTCGGCGTCCCCGTCTGAACTTTCCGCCGCGCCCACTGTTCCATGGGGCGGGGCGGGCCTGCTTCACCTTCCGGGGAACCTTATTCCATGACGCTGCTGAACGACTACGCCCCATTGCTGCTGCGGGTGTGCCTGGTGGTGCTGTTCCCGTTCAGCGGCCTGGACAAGGTCGTGAACTGGCGCACGGCGATGCAGCAGGCGGGGGAGGGCGCGCTGGCGCCCGCCATGCTGGCCGCCGCCGCCGTGGTGGAGGTCGTGACGCCCGTCTGCATCGTGCTGGGCTGGCACGACCGGCTGGCGGCGTTCGTGCTCGCAGGGTTCTGCGCGGTGACGGCGGTGCTGTACCACCAGTTCTGGCGCTTCCCCGACTTCTGGCGCTTCCGCCCCGGCGAGGGGCTGGAGCATTTCTGGGAGTTCCTCAAGAACTTCGGCCTGGTCGGCGGCCTCGGCCTGGTCGTGCTCGCTCCGCGCACCCTGCCAGCGACCGACTTCCGGGC
The DNA here is from genome assembly GCA_964246905.1 of uncultured Acetobacteraceae bacterium. Taxonomy (GTDB): domain Bacteria; phylum Pseudomonadota; class Alphaproteobacteria; order Acetobacterales; family Acetobacteraceae; genus CAHJXG01. Next base: position 2,133 of record CAXTTB010000672.1, read on the forward strand.
GCACCCGCTGTCGTCCACCGCTGTCAGCGGCCCGCAGGCCGGCGATGCCGTGCCGACGCCCTAACGCCCGCCTGTCAGCAGCATGAGATGCCCGTCCGGCCCGTTGGTCGAGACAAGGCGGGGCGACTGCGCCGCGAGTTGCCGCCAGGCGGCCGCCATGTCGTCCACGATGATGGCCAGATG
>CAXTTB010000673.1:0-738 GCA_964246905.1 uncultured Acetobacteraceae bacterium
GTACGCCGCGCTGGATTGCCAGGTCGCGGCGGCGGCGCACCCGTTCTATACGGCGACGGTGCGCGAGTTCCGCGCCGCCGGGCGCCCGGTGGTGGGCAGCGCGCCGGTGGGCGTGGAGGGCACCGCCGCCTGGCTCGATGCCATCGGCGCGGCCGCGGCCATCTCGGCGGACCGCATCGACGCCGCCAAGGCGCGCGCTTTGCCGGCGATCCGCGCGGCGCTCGACGCGAACCCGATCCGCGCCCGCGTCACCGTGTCCGGCTACGAAGGCTCCGAGCTGCTGGTCGCGCGCCTGCTGATCGAGGCGGGCGCCGAGGTGCCCTATGTCGGCACCGCCTGCCCGCGCACGGAATGGAGCGACGCGGACCGCGAATGGCTGGAGGCGCACGGCGCGCACGTCCAGTACCGCGCCTCCCTGGAGCAGGACCTGGCGGCGATGCTCGACGTGCGCCCGGACCTCGCGGTGGGCACGACGCCCTTGGTGCAGAAGGCCAAGGAGCTGGGCATCCCGGCGCTCTATTTCACCAACATGGTGTCCGCCCGCCCGCTGTTCGGCGCGGCTGGCGCCGGGGCGCTGGCCGGGATCGTCTCGGCGCAGATCGGCGGCGGCGCGCGGTTCGGCCGCATGGTGGCGTTCTTCGAGGGCGCCGGGGCCGGGGAGACGGCGGGCTACGGCTTCGACGGCGTGCCGCGGGAGCCGAAGGGGGCGCGCGACCGCTATCGCCGGGCGCGCGAGGC
>CAXTTB010000673.1:748-2308 GCA_964246905.1 uncultured Acetobacteraceae bacterium
GGGGGGGGGGGCGGGGCCGCGCTGGGGGGGGCGCGCGCTTGGCGGCGGGGCCGCGCAGGCCCGGGCCAAGGCCAGCGAAGCGGTGGGGAGCTAGGCGATGCTGGTGCTCGACCATGACCGGGCCGGCGGCTACTGGGGCGCCGTGTATGCCTTCACCGCGGTCCGCGGCCTGCGGGTGGTGATCGACGGCCCAGTGGGCTGCGAGAACCTGCCGGTGACGGCGGTGCTGCACTACACGGACGGCCTGCCGCCGCACGAGCTGCCGGTCGTCGTCACCGGGCTGTCCGAGGACAACCTGTCGATGGACGGCACGGAGGGCGCGCTGCGCCGGGCGGCGGCGACGGGCGACGTGGACATGCCGTCCGTCGTCGTCACCGGCAGCATCGCCGAGATGATCGGCGGCGGGGTGACGCCGGAGGGCAGCAACCTGCTCCGCTTCGTCCCGCGCACCATCGACGAGGACCAGTGGCAGGCGGCGGACCGGGCGATCTACTGGCTGTGGACCGAGTTCGGCGCGAAGCGGGCGAAGCCCAAGCCGCGTGCCGCCCGGGCGCCCGGCGCGAAGCCGCGGGTCAACATCATCGGCCCCATCTACGGCACCTTCAACATGCCGTCCGACCTCGCCGAGATCCGCCGGCTGGTGGAGGGCGTCGGCTGCGAGATCAACCTGGTATTCCCGCTCGGCGCGCACGTCGAGGACGCGGCACGGCTGCCGGACGCGGACGTGAACATCTGCATGTACCGCGAGTTCGGGCGGCAACTGTGCGAGGAGCTGGACCGGCCGTACCTGCAGGCGCCCATCGGGCTGTTCGCCACGACCAACTTCCTCCGCAAGCTCGGTGAGCTGACGGGGCTGGACCCCGAGCCGTTCATCGAGGGCGAGAAGCACACGACGATCAAGCCGGTGTGGGACCTGTGGCGCAGCGTGACGCAGGACTTCTTCGCGACCGCGAGCTTCGCCGTGGTGGCGACCGACACCTACGCGCGCGGCCTGCGCGGCTTCCTGGAGGGCGAGCTGGGCATCCCCTGCGCGTTCAGCTTCAGCCGCACGGCAGGCACGAAGCCCGACAACGCGGCGGTCCGCGCCGCGATGCGCGAGACGCCGCCGTTCGTCCTGTACGGCTCCTTCAACGAGCGGATGTACGCGGCGGAGCAGGGCGCGCGCTGCATGTACATCCCGGCCTCCTTCCCCGGCGCCGTGGTCCGCCGGGCCACGGGGACGCCGTTCATGGGCTACGCGGGCGCCACCTACCTGGTCCAGGAGTTCTGCAACGCCCTGTTCGACGCGCTTTTCCACATCCTGCCGCTGGCCGCGGACATGGACCGGGTGGAGCCGACGCCGGTCGCGGCCTCCGAATGGAACGCCGGGCCGTGGGACGACGGCGCGGTGGCGCTGCTGGACCGGCACGTCGAGGCCGAGCCGTTCCTCCTGCGCATCTCGGCGGCCAAGCGGGCGCGGGACCGGGTGGAAGGGGACGCGAAGCGGGCGCGGGAGGGCCGGGTCACGGCGGAGCGCGTGGAGCAGTCGCTGGCCGCGATGGCCGCGGGACGTGCTGCGTG
>CAXTTB010000674.1:0-591 GCA_964246905.1 uncultured Acetobacteraceae bacterium
CCTTTGCCGGCGGGGGCACGACCGGCACGCCGGACGGCGGGATCGGGTCCGCGCCCTTTGCATCGCTGATCGTGGCGGATTGCTGCGCGGATGGGCTGGCGGGGACCGCCGCCGGGTCAGCGTGCGGCCTGTCGCCTGGCGAAGGCAGGCCTGATGCGGGCGCGTCCGGCGGCGTCGGGGTCGGGACGCCGGATGCGGCCTGCTGGGTGACGGCCAGCCGGTCGCCCGCGCCCCGCCCGCCGGGCCAGGCTGCCGGCCTGTCAGGCACGGCGGGCGGAACCGGCGGCGCGTCCTCCGCTTCAGCCTCCCCCTCGGGGACCGGCGCGGCCAGCGTCAGGACCTGCCCGGCCGTCAGCCGGCCGCGCAGCCACGCGAACTCCTCGCCGTCCAGCAGGCCGAAGAACGCCCGCGTCCCGCAGAACACGAGCTGCAGGTGCGCGGCGGAGCGGGCCGCGAACTGGATGTAGCGGAGCGCCGACGGCTTGAGGGCGTGGGCGTCGTTGACCAGCAGCACGATGCGGTCGCACGCCGGGCCGAGCACGGTCAGCGCCTGGAAGCTTTGGCTGAGCATGTCGTCGTTCGGCGCTCGCC
>CAXTTB010000674.1:601-2292 GCA_964246905.1 uncultured Acetobacteraceae bacterium
GTGGTGGCCGACGGCGCGGCGGCGGCCGGGCGGCTCGGCAGCACCTCCGCCCCCCAGAGCACCCGGATGCGCCCGCCGGACAGGCAGTCGGCCGTCAGGGCCAGCAGCACGTATGCTGCGTCGCCCTCGGCCACCACGGCCGCATCGGCGCCGCGGAGGATGCGGTCCAGCAAGAGGCGGAGTGCGTCCGGCTGGCTGATCGGCTGGGCTGCGCTCGACATGTACACAGTACTTCTTGCCTTCGCTGCGTTCTGGACTGCTGCGCTATAAAGGGGCCGCGGCCGTTCAAATCCAGTGCTTGACCGTGCCGAGTCCAGGCAATCCCCAAGTGGCTGGACGTTGCCGTAGGAGCGACGCGGCGCCACGCTGTGCCTGCCTTGCAACAACGGAGGGGAAATGCGCGGCCTTCCCGCCGCACGCGCGAACGAGGGACGGTTGATCGGTGTAATGGCTGCACACATGCGGCTGCCGCACCGGCCGGATCATTGTGGAGGAGACGGCATATGCCGATGCGCGCGACCCTGCTGACGGCGACCCTGCTGGCTTCCGCCTTCCTGGCACCGTCAGGCGCCCGGGCGCAGCCCATCGACGGGGTGTACGTGGGCGTCGGCGCCGGCGTCAACTTCCTGCAGGACGAGCGGGCGCGGTTCGGCGGCCCCGGCGGGTCCAGCGTCGGCCTGTCCAGTGGACGGCTGCGGTTCGACACCGGGTTCCGCACCCTGGCCAGCGTCGGCTACGGCTTCGGCAACGGGCTGCGGCTTGAGGTCGAAGGGGACTACTTCCGCAACGGCCTGTCCCGTGTCGGCGGGGCGTCCGGCCGGTTCGCCGGGCTGCCGGTCTCGGCGCGGGGCACCGAGGAGAAGTACGGCGGGTTCGTCAACGCCTTGTTCGACGTCAATCCCAACCTGATCGGCCTGGGCGCGCTGCCCTTCGCCATCACGCCCTACCTCGGCGCCGGGGTGGGCTACCTGCAGTCGCACAACCAGGACCTGAACATCGGCAGCCCCGGCCAGTTCCTGATCCGCAGCACCGGCAGCGGCGGCAACCTGGCCTACCAGGGCATCCTGGGGCTGGCGTTCCCGATCGACGTGGTGCCCGGCCTCGCCGTCACCGCCGAGTACCGCTTCACCGGCGTCGCCGCGAACCGCGTCAGCCAGGGCCAGTACTTCGCGCCGAACATCGCCAGCCGCGCGCGCATCACGGAGCGCGACGACCTCAACCACGGCGTCATGGCCGTGGCCCTCCGCTACGCCTTCAACTACCCGCCGCCGCCCTCGCCGGTGCCGGTGGCACCGCCCTCCACCGCGGCGCAGCCCTCGCGCACCTACCTCGTGTTCTTCGACTGGGACCGCGCCGACCTCACCGACCGCGCCCGGCAGATCGTGGCCGAGGCCGCCGCCGCGTCCACCCGGGTGCAGACCACCCGCATCGAGGTGCAGGGCAATGCCGACCGCAGCGGCACGGCCCCCTACAACCAGGGCTTGTCGCTGCGCCGCGCGCGTGCCGTGGCGTCCGAGCTGGTCCGCCACGGCGTGCCGCAGTCCGAGATCGCCGTGCAGGGCTTCGGCGACACCCGTCCGCTGGTGGCCACGGCGCCCGGCGTGCGCGAGCCGCAGAACCGCCGCGTCGAGATCATCCTGCGGTAGGCAAGCCCGGCGGTCGCCCGCCCTGCCGTGCGATCCGCTCCGGCA
>CAXTTB010000675.1:0-2268 GCA_964246905.1 uncultured Acetobacteraceae bacterium
GGCCTCGGCCTCGCGCCCGAGGAGGCGGAGGCGCTGGCGGAGCAGGCGCTGGCCGTGCTGGCCCACCCGGAGCTTGCGCCGCTGTTCGGCCCCGGCAGCCGGGCGGAGCAGCCGCTGACCGGCATGGTCGGCAACGTGGTGGTGAGCGGCGTGGTGGACCGCATGGCCGTGCTGCCGGGCGAGATCCTCGTTGCGGACTTCAAGACCAACCGCGCGCCGCCGGCGGACGTGGCCGACACCCCCGTGCGCTACCTGCGCCAGTTGGCGGCCTACCGCGCCGTGCTGCGCGGCATCTTCCGGGACCGGCCCGTCCGCTGCGCCCTGGTCTGGACGGACCAGGCCGCCGTCGCCGTGATCCCGGAGGCGCTGCTGGACGCGCACCGGCCCGGCGCTTGATCGAGGCATGGCCGCGCCCCAACTTCCCCACAGGAAACAGGAGTTTACCCATGAGCGAGAACACGGTCGCCGTCGGCGACGACACCTTCAAGGCGCAGGTCCTGGAGTCCAAGGAGCCGGTGCTGGTCGATTTCTGGGCCGAGTGGTGCGGCCCCTGCAAGATGATCGCCCCGGCGCTGGAGGAGATCGCGCAGGAGTACAAGGGCCGGGTCACGGTCGCCAAGGTGAACATCGACGACAACCCGATGTCGCCCAACACCTACGGCGTCCGCGGCATCCCGACGATGATCCTGTTCAAGGACGGCAAGCCCGCCGCGACCAAGGTGGGCGCCGCGCCAAAGAGCGAGCTCAAGCAGTGGGTCGCCAGCCAGCTCGGCTGAAACCTGGGCGTCAGGATAGCGGGTACTCGTAGCCCTTGCAGGGCGGGAAAGCGTCAGCGCCTCCCGCCCGTGGTTAGGACCGCCCTGCGGCGGATGGCGCTGCGCTTATCCGCCCTACGCCGCCGCAGCCAGGCATCAGGTCACGATTTTCGGCAATTGATGAGGCGTTTGCGTCAGGACAGGGGGTACTCGTAGCGGATGAAGCCCGAGTGCTTGGCGATGCGGTCGTAGAGCAATCTAGCCGCCGCGTTGCCGTCCTGGGTCAGCCAATACAGCCGCGCACTGTCCCGCTTCCGGGCGTGCGCGGCGACTGCCTCGATCAGCTTGCGGCCCACGCCATGGCCCCGAGCGGCGTTATCGACGTAGAGATCCTGGAGGTAGCAAATCGGCGATGCGGTCCAGGCGCTCCCGTGGAACAGGAAATGGGTGATCCCGACAACCCGTCCGTCCACCCGTGCGGCCAGCCCATGCAACGCCGTGCCGTCCAGCAAGCGGCGCCAGGTGTGCTCGAAGGTCTCTTCCGGCAGAACCGTACTATAGAATGCGAGGTAAGCACGCCAAAGTTCCGCCCAGCGTTCGCGGTCCCGCGGCGTGAGGCCGGTGATCTCCACAGCCCATCACCCTTCGGATGTCAGCGACGTTCGCCGCCCTCTGGACCGTAGAAGACAATCCAGGTGGCGAAATCCTCCGAGAACTCCTCGAAGCGATGCACGGTGCCGGCGGCGACAAACAGCGCGTCGCCCGGGCCGAACGTCACGCGCTCCTCGCCCTGCATGGGCAGGGAGGTGTCGTCGAAGGGGAGGCTCTCCACGGCGCGCATGAACACCCCGGTGCCGGACACGATGATGTAAAGCTCGTCCCGGTCATGCGGCGTCTGCGGGTCAAGCTCCTTCGGCGCGAACCAGCGCAGCTCCATGGTGCCATGGGCAAGCATGAGGGCGGTGGAACGGCCAGCATCGCTGGGCGTCGCCTTCGCATCGGCGGTCGTCGCGAGTAACTTCGCCGGTGCCGCCGTTTCGGGACCGTCCATGGCCAGCTCCAAAATGTCGGAGGACGCGGACTAACCGCCTTGAACCCCATTGTTGGGACGTTCCGCCGGACGCCAAGACCCCATTGCAGTTTATTCCTCGCCATCCGCCTTCAAAACTTCGCCGGCCAAGTACAAGCTGCCGCAGATCAGCACGCGGGCAGGTGAACATATTGGCAACTTCTTGAGCGCCTCGGCGACCGTGGGGCCGGGCGTGGCGACGCCTCCGGACGCCGCGATGATCGCCTCGACCGGCAAGGCCAGATGCTGCCCGGGTTCCTGCACGGCGAACACCTGGGCCGCGTGCGGCAGCAGGGGCCGCAGGAACTCGGCGGCATCCTTCGCCTGCTTCATGCCGACGATCAGGTGGAGCGGGCGGTCCGCCCAGTCTGCCGCCTGCCGGGCCAGGGCCGTGCCGGCGCCGGGGTTGTGCCCGCCGTCCAGCCACACCTCCCAGCCCGGCGC
>CAXTTB010000676.1:0-2263 GCA_964246905.1 uncultured Acetobacteraceae bacterium
GCCCGCCATCGGCCAGCAGGTGCCCCCCTGCCAGCCGCGTGCCGGCCTGGAACACCAGCGCGCCCGGCACCGCCGCGGCGGCAGCGAGGTCACCGATGTCGGACCCCGGCTCGGGCGCTGCCGGGTAGCCCTTTGCTGCCATCACCACCGCCACGGCCGCGGCGTCGTTCCAACGCAGGTCGAACCGGCCCAGCTCCCCGTCGCAGGCGGCCAGCAGCGCCGGCAGCAGGTCGCTGCGCAGCCGGGGCAGCAGCGCCTGGCACTCCGGGTCGCCGAAGCGCACGTTGTACTCGATCAGCTTGGCCCCGTCCGCCGTCAGCATCAGCCCGGCGAACAGCACCCCGCGGAACGGCGTGCCGCGCCGCGCCATCTCGGCCAGGGCGGGCCGGATGAAGCCGTCCATCGCCGCCGCCGGGTCGAAGCCCGGCACCGGGGAGACCGCGCCCATGCCGCCGGTGTTCGGCCCGGCGTCGCCGTCAAGGAGCCGCTTATGGTCCTGCGCAGCACCCAAGAACACCGCGTCCGTGCCGTCGCACAGCGCGAACAGGCTGACCTCCTCGCCCACCAGGCACTCCTCGACCACCACGGCAGCACCGCTGTCGCCGAAGGCGCGGTCCAGCATGATCGCGTCGAGCGCAGCCTCCGCCTCCTCCACGGTCGCCGCCACCACGACTCCCTTGCCGGAGGCGAGGCCGTCCGCCTTGACCACGACCGGCGCGCCGCGGCGGCGGATGAACTCGCGCGCCGCCTCGGCGTCGGTGAACTGCTCCCACAGCGCGGTCGGGATCGCGGCGGCGTCGCAGAGCTGCTTGGCGAACGCCTTGCTGCCCTCAAGCTGCGCCGCGGCGGCGGTCGGGCCGATGCAGCGGATGCCGGCCTCCGCCATCGCGTCCGCGAGGCCGGCGACCAGCGGCCCCTCGGGACCCGGCACCACCAGGTCGATCTCGTTGTCGCGGGCGAACTGCACCAGGCGCTCCGTGTGCAGCGCCGCGATGCCGATGTTCTCCGCGATCAGCGCGGTGCCCGGGTTGCCCGGCGCCACCCACAGCTTGGTCAAGAGCGGCGACGCCGACAGCGCCCAGGCCAGCGCATGTTCCCGGCCGCCCGAGCCGATCACCAGAACCCGCATCCCGTCCTCCGCTTCTCGATCCGGCGCGTTTAGCATAGCTTCGCCGCATGGACGATCTGAAGGCGGCGCCCAGCAACATCCCGGAATACACGGTGTCGGAGATCTCCGGCGCGGTGAAGCGCACGCTGGAAGGCGCGTTCGGCCGGGTGCGCGTGCGCGGGGAGATCACCGAGTTCAAGCGCTACCCGTCCGGCCACATGTACTTCTCGCTGAAGGACGAGGGCGGCAAGATCAGCGGCGTCGTGTGGAAGGGCACCGTGTCGCGCCTGAGCCTCACGCCGGAGAACGGCGTCGAGGTCATCGCGACGGGCCGCGTGTCGTCCTACGGGGAGCGCAGCTCCTACCAACTGATCGTGGACCGCATGGACTACGCCGGCACCGGGGCGCTGCTGGCACGGATCGAGGCCCTGCGCGCCCGGCTGGTGGTGGAGGGGCTGTTCGACGCCGGGCGCAAGCGGCGCATCCCGGCGCTGCCCGGCGTCGTGGGCGTCGTGACCTCGGCCCAGGGCGCGGTGCTGCAGGACATCAAGACCACCATCCTGCGCCGCTTCCCCCGCCCGATCCTGGTCTGGCCCGTCCCGGTGCAGGGGGACGGCGCCGCCGCCCGCATCGCCGCCGCCATCGCCGGCTTCGACCGCCTGCCCCCCGGCGGCGCCGTGCCGCGTCCCGACGTGCTGATCGTGGCCCGCGGCGGCGGCAGCCTCGAGGACCTGATGGCCTTCAACGACGAGGCGGTGGTGCGCGCCGCCGCCGCCTGCCGCATCCCGCTGATCTCCGCCGTGGGGCACGAGACCGACCATACGCTGATCGACCTCGCGTCCGACCGCCGGGCGCCGACGCCGACCGCGGCGGCGGAGCTGGCCGTGCCGGTGCGGGCCGAGCTGTTGGCGACGGTCGCGCAGGAGGCGGCACGGCTGTCCGCCGGGCTGCACCGGATGACGCAGGAGCGGCGCCTGCGCCTGGGCCGGGCGGAGCGCGGATTGCCGGACCTGCCGAACCTCCTGGGCGGCGCACGGCAGCGCCTGGACGACCGGGCGCAGCGGCTCCTGATGGCGCTGCCGAACCTGCTGGCCTCGCGCCGGGCCACGCTGGGGCGGGCCGAGCGCGGGATGCCGGACCTGCCCGGCCTGATGC
>CAXTTB010000677.1:0-2258 GCA_964246905.1 uncultured Acetobacteraceae bacterium
GGGCGCGCTGGGCGCAGGCGCGGGCTATGCGGTGGCCAGCAACAACCTGAACCGGGCGAGCAGCGAGGCGCAGTTCAACGACGCGATCCAGCAGGCCCGCGCCGATTCGGAGGCGTACCGCTCCTCCGCCCTGCTGTCCCGGCAGGTCGCGGACGAGGCCCTGGCCGACTCGCGCCGGCTGAACGGCCAGCTCCGGGCCGGGCAGATCACGCAGGCGCAGTACCGGAGCGCCCTGTCGAAATACCAGGCGGACAGCGACGCGATGACCAAGCAGATCACCGAGGCGCGCAAGGCCTCCACGCTGATGCGGCAGAACGCGGCGGTGGCCAGCCGCGCGAACAACGGGGCGCTGTCGCAGTCGGCGGCGGAGGTGGAGGCGTCCAGCAGCCAGATCGAGCAGAGCCAGGTGCGGATCAGCCGCATGTTGGCCGGGATGTCGTCATGAGGGCCGCGCTCGCCGTGGGCGCGCTGCTGGGCCTGGCCGCCTGCACCCCGCAGCAATGCGACCCGTCGCAGGCCGGGTTCTTCAGCGGCATCGGCTGCGCGGCGTCGGGCAGCTACGCCACCCGCAACCAGTACCAGCAGGTCGAGCTTTCCCAGCAGCGCGCCGCGGCGGCGCAGAGCCGCGACCAGGCGCAGGGCGAGGGAGCGCGGGCCAGCCAGGCGCTGGTCATGCGCGACCAGGCCCGGCGGCGCCTGGCCACCGTGGACCAGCAGAACACCCGGCTCCGCGCCACCCTCGCCGCCGCCCGCACCCGCGGCGGCGTGGACCAGGCCCGCCTGGACGCTGCTCAGGCGGAGCTTGACGGCCTGCAGCGCCAGCGCGCCGGCTTGCAGGGGCGCGGCGCGACCGAGGAGGACCTGCGGGCGCTGGAGGACCATCAGCGGCGGCTGCGGGACGAGGTTTCGGGGCTTTAGGCGGCCCTAACCCGGCGCCGGCGCAGCGGCCTCAAGCTCCGGCAGCAGCACGACGCTTTCCTGCTCGTTCGGATCGGTGCGCGCGATCACCGCGACGCAGGTTTCCGTCTCACTCGGGTTGTATGGCAAGTGCGGCACGTCGGCGGGGATGTACAGGAACTCGCCGGGCTGCAGCGTCGCGTGCTGCTCCAGTTGCGCGCCATGCCACATGCAGGACGTGCCGCTCAGCGCGAAGACCGCGGTCTCGTGCTCCGCGTGCTTGTGCGCCTTGGCCCGGCCGCCTGGCGGGATGCGGACGATCTGCATGTGGATGCCGCGGGCGCCCACGGTCTCCGCCGACACCGCGGCGGCATAGACCAGCCCCTGCTTGCCGACGAAGCCGTCCCCCATGCGGACGACCTGGCACGTCGGCGATGCGCCTGATTCCTCGTCCATGGCCCTATTCCCATGCGTCACGATTGGCGGAGCCTACTCCAAAAGCCTGTTGCAGCAATGAATTTCAACGCGCCCCCTGCACCGCGGCCCGGCTCAGCGCCGTGATCTGCGCCTTCGCCGCGTCCCGCTGCACCGGGCGGCCCTCCGCCAGCGTCGCCGCGTGCTCGCCCAGGATCGGCAGGAACGGCAGCATGGTGTTCTGGGACCGCGCCGAGGCCTCCTGGCGCAGCACGCCCAGTTGCGCCGCCACCGCCTGCCGCGCCGGGCCGGTCGCGATCTGACGCACCAGGCGCATGTAGCCGTCCATGGAGGCGTCCGCCTGCGCCAGGTTGCGCGCCGCCGCCTCCTCCGCGAAGCGCCGGTCGTCGGGCTTCGTCAGGTCGCGGCCGATGTCGGTCTGGATGCGGGCGCGGTTGGTGAAGTCCCACACGTTCTGCGCCAGCAGCACGCCCGCCTCCAACTGCGCCAGCAGCGCCACGTTGGCCGCGTCCGTGCGCTCCCGCTGGTCGCTCGCGAGCCGGGCGGAGAGCCGGTCCAGCCCTTGCCGCAGGGCCTCGTCCGCCGTCTGCTCCCGCAACGCCGCGACCGTGGCGCGCGGGTCGTCCGCCGCCTGCTGCCGCGCGCCGCTGACCTCGGCGAACTCGGCGCGGGCGCGCTCCACCTCCGGCAGGCCGCCCACCGCCGGGGCGGACAGCACGAGGCGGAAGCCCATGGTGGGCAGGCGGGTCGCCTCGCCAGTCGTGGCGTCGAAGGGCGGGATCTCGTCCCGCATCGCGGTATGCAGGCTGGCGGGGCTGCTGGCCGCGTAGCTGCCGCCGCGCACCGCGATCCCCCCGGCCTGGCCGTGCGGGCGGCCCACGCGGTTCATGCGGTAGGGCTCCAGCATCATCTGCCCGGCGTTGCCC
>CAXTTB010000678.1:0-2254 GCA_964246905.1 uncultured Acetobacteraceae bacterium
GCCCGTCCCGGTCATGACCCGGAGCGCATCGCCGCCCGGGTCCGCGTCAGCTCCAGCACCGCCGTGCTGATCGGCATGGGCACATCGACCCAGCCGGCCATCTCGACCACGGCGCCCAGGATCGCCTCGATCTCCAGCGGACGGCCCAGCTCCAGGTCCTGCAACATGCTGGTCTTGTGCCGCCCGACCTCGGCGCCGCCCGCGATGCGCTTGTCCACGTCGATGGCGAAGCGCACGCCGAGCGCCTCCCCCACCGCCTGGCCTTCCAGCATCATGGCGCGGGCCACGCCGCGGGGGCCGGGCTCGCCGGTGATCACGTCGAGCGTCGCGGTGGTCAGCGCGCTGAGCGGGTTGAATGCCATGTTGCCCCACAGCTTCACCCACAGCTCGTCGCGCAGCCTCGGCCGCACCGGCGCCTTCAGCCCGGCGTCGATCATCAGGCGGGACAGCGCCTCGGCCCGCGCGCTGCGGCTGCCGTCAGGTTCGCCGAGGCTGAAACGGTCGCCGTAGGTGTGGGAGATGACGCCGGGGGCGGCGATCTCGGCGGCCGGGTAGATGATGCAGCCCAGCGTCTGCGTCGGCGGCAGCGCCTCCCACAGCGCGCCGTTGGGGTCCACCGAGTGGACACGCCGCCCGTCGAACGGCGCCGCGAGGCCGTGGCAGTACCACCACGGGATGCCGTTCACCGCGGCGACGATGGTCGTGTCCGGGCCGATCAGCGGGCGCAACTGCGGCAGCGCCGGCTCCAGCGAGTGCGCCTTCAAGGTGAGGAACACGTAATCCTGCGGCCCGATAGCGGCCGGGTCGGAGACGGCGTGGGGCCGGGTCGTGGTGCGCTCGCCCCCGCTGTCCAGCACCAGGCCGTCCGCCTGCATCGCCGCCAGATGCGGCCCGCGCGCCCCGACGGAGACGGGCGTGCCCGCCGCTTCCAGCCGCGCCGCCAGGAAGCCGCCGATGGCCCCGGCGCCGAACACGCAGATGCTCGGCACGGTCAGGCGCCCAGGCCGAGCTTCGCCGCCAGGCCGATGCGCTGGATCTTGCCGGTGGCGCCCTTCGGGATGTCGTCGCGCAGCAGGACGTGGCGCGGCACCTTGTAGGCGGCGAGGCGGGCGGCGCAGAAGTCGCGGATCTCCTGCTCCGTCGCGGCCTGGCCGGGGTGCAGCACGACGACGGCGCCGACCTCCTCCCCGAGCTTCGCGTGCGGCACGCCGAAGGTGACGACCTGGGCGACGCTCGGATGGTCCAGCAGCACGACATCGACCTCCAGCGGGCTGATCTTCTCGCCCCCGCGGTTGATCTGCTCCTTGAGCCGCCCGGTGAGGAACAGGTAGCCCTCCTCGTCGATCCGCCCCTGGTCGCCGGTGCGGAACCAGCCGTCGGTGAAGGCGCGGGCGTTGGCATCGGGGTTGCCGGCGTAGCCCGGCGTCACGTTGGGGCCGCGGATCACCACCTCGCCGATGCTGCCCTGCGGCAGGATCGCGCCGTCATCGGCCATCACCGCGACCTCCGGCCCGGCGGCGAGACCGACCGCGCCGGGCTTGCGGGCGCGCGGCGGCAGCGGGTTGGAGGCCATCTGGTGCGCGGCCTCCGTCATGCCGTAGGCTTCCACGACGGGGCTGCCGAACACCTCCTCCAGCTCCTGCATGACCTGGGGCGGCAGGGACGCGCTGGAGGAGCGGATCAGCCGCAGCCCGGCGGCGCGGGCGCGCTCCGGATGGGCGCGCATCCGCATCAGGATCGCCTGGTGCATGGTCGGCACGGCGGTGTACCAGGTGGGATGCACCTCCGCGAGCCATTCGCCGAACTTGAAGGCGTTGAACCCCGGCGTGCAGCACACCCCGGCGCCGGCGCGCAGCGACGACAGCACGGCGGCGACCAGCCCATGGATGTGGAACAGCGGCATGACGTTGAGGCACACGTCGTCCGGCCCCAGCGCCAGCGACTCCCCGATATGCCGGGCGGACGCCGCCAGGTTCCCGTTGGTCAGCGGCACGATCTTCGGCCGCGCCGTGGTGCCGGAGGTGTGCAGCACGAGCGCCATGTCGTCCGGCTCCGCAGCGCCGCCCGCCGCGGGCGTCCCGGACGGGAGCGCCGAGGCGTCCAGGCGGTACAGCCCGGCGGCGGCGCCGCTCACCGGGTGCAGCTCGATGACCGGAAGGCCCAGCCGCTCCGCCACCGCGCGGGCCGGCGTGGCGTCGCCCGCCTGCAGGACGATGGCGCGCGGCTGGAGGTCGGACAGGTAGAACTCGAACTC
>CAXTTB010000679.1:0-2244 GCA_964246905.1 uncultured Acetobacteraceae bacterium
TCACCGTCCGGCCGGTGCCGGCCGTGGGACCGCCCGCGACCTTGCCGAGCAGGCTCTGGCCGTTGTAGGTCGAGCCGTCCACGTAGTCGGCCACCTGGCTCACCAAGGACTTGTAGGACGCGACGTACTGGTCGCGGGAGTCCTGGGTGATGCTGTTGTCGCCGATCTTCACCAGCAGGCCACGGGCCGTGTTGATGCTGTCGGAGATCTTCGTCAGCGCGCTCACCGCCGTGCCGACCAGGCCCTTGGCGCTGCCGAGCTGCTCGTTCGCGCTGGTGAGCGCGCCGACGTCCGAACGCACCCGCTGCGCGATGGCATAGGCGCCGCCGTCATCGGTCGCGTCCGCAACCCGCAGGCCCGTGGAGATGCGCTTCTGCGTCGCCTGGAGCTGCGAGTTGGTGTTGTTCAGCGACTGCAGCGCGACCTGCGCGCCGATGTTCGTGTTAACCGAGTTCAAAGCCAGCGTCATGATGATTTGCCTTTCATTGCCGCCGCCACCTCGGCAGCCGCTCCTGCTTCCGCACAGCCACCCTTTATGGCCTGAACTCATTCTGAAACAAAAACATTATTGAAAGGTGAAGATCAGGCGCGGAACCACGCGGCGCGCGAAAAATCGTCGGGTCCGGCGCGCAGGCGCTGCCGCCCGCGTTGGTTCTCCGGGCGGCCACCATTGCGGCGCCGCCGATCCTGGGCCATGCAGGCGGCCATCGCGGACCCGGCGGCCCCGTCTTGACGAGTCCGTCTTGCCGGGTCCGCGCGGAACGTGCCAGGGATGACCGAATGGAAGCCGCAGCCATCCACCCCGACCCGCGGTCGCTGGCCCAGCCGCGCCTGTCCGTGGTCGTCGCGGTGTTCAACGAGGCGGAGAACGTCCAATCCGTCCTCGATGAGCTGACGGCGGCGCTGGGCCGGCTGCAGCCGGCCGAGGTGCTGTTCGTGGACGACGGCAGCACGGACGCCACCGCCGAGCGGATCGCGGCGCTGACGAAAACCTATCCCGGCCTGCGGCTGCTGCGGCACGACCGGCGCTGCGGCAAGACGGCGGCGCTGCGGACCGGCGTTGCCGCCGCCCGCGCCGATTGGGTCGCGACCATGGACGGGGACGGCCAGAACGACCCGGCCGACATCCCGGAGATGCTGGCGCTCGGCCTCGCCGCGTCAGGTCCCGCGCCCCTCGTCGCCGGCATTCGGGTGCGCCGGCACGACACGCTGTCCCGACGCATCGCGACCCGCTTCGCCAACGGCCTGCGGCAGGCGGTGCTGGCCGACCATTGCCCGGACACCGGCTGCGGCCTCAAGGCGTTCCGCCGCGACGACTTCCTGCGGCTGCCGGCGTTCGAGGGGATGCACCGCTTCCTGCCGGCCTTGTTCCAGGCCTATGGCCACCCGCTGCTGTGCAAGACGGTGGCGCACCGGGCGCGTCTGCGGGGGCAGTCGAAGTACACCAACCTCGGGCGCGCCCTGGTGGGGATCGGCGACATGCTCGGCGTGATCTGGCTGCGCCGGCGCACGACGGTCCCGCGCAAGGTCACGGAGTCCTGACCAGCCAGCCGCTCCGGCTGCGGCATTACCTGCTGCTGACGCTGGCCGCGCTGATGCTGTTCCTGCCGGGCCGCGCCCGCCTGCCGGCCATCGACCGCGACGAGGCCCGCTACATGCAGGCCACCTCGCAGATGCTGGAAACCCACGACTTCATCGACGTGCGCTTCCAGGACCAGCCGCGCTACCTGCAGCCCGCCGGCATCTACTGGCTCGAAGCCCTGTCCGTCGCCGCGTTCAGCGGCCCGGGCGCCCGCGAGCCTTGGGCCTACCGCGTCCCGTCCCTGCTCGGCGCCACCGCCGCCGTGCTGCTGACCGGGTGGATCGGCGGCACGCTGTTCGGGGCCGGCGTCGGCACGGCCGCCGGGCTGCTGCTGGCGGCGTCGCTGCTGCTGGGGGCCGAGGCGCGGATGGCGAAGATCGACGCCACCCTGCTGGCCGCGGTCCTCGTGGCGCAGGCCAGCCTGCTGCGCATCCACCTCGACGCCGCCATGGGCATCGCGACCCGGCGGCGCTGGGCGGCGGCGCACTGGGCCGCGCTGGGCGCCGGGCTGATGCTGAAAGGGCCGCTGATCCTGCTGGTCAGTTGGGGCACGATCCTCGGCCTCCTGGCCACGGAGCGCCGGGCCGCCTGGCTGCGCAACCTGCAGGCGCGGTGGGGCGTCCCGTTGATGCTGGCCATCGTGCTGCCGTGGTGCGTGGCGA
>CAXTTB010000680.1:0-2241 GCA_964246905.1 uncultured Acetobacteraceae bacterium
ACCCGCCGCCGCGCACCGAGCCGCGCGCCGCGCCCACCGCGCCCTGTCCCGCCGCGCGCCATTCCCCGGCCGAAAGCCCAAGGCCCAGCACGACCAGCAGCAGCGCCAACGCCAGCCCCGCTGCTTGGACCAGCAAGGCCCCGACAGTGCCGAGCAGCCCGTTCCCCGTGCGGACGGCACCCTCGGCCAGCAAGCGCCCGATGGCGCCGCCCGGTCCGGCCGGAGTCGGCCAGGACGGTCCCGGCGCCATCGCCAGCACCGCGGCCAGGGTCGGCAAGGCGAGCAGGGTGAACAGCAGCCGGGCCGTCAACCGCAGGGGACGCCGGGTGGCGGTGCGGAAGCTCCAGGCGAGCAAAGCGAGCACGGGCAACGCCGCCGCCGCCCCGAAGCATTGCAGCAGCACGTCGGCCACGACCGCGCCCGGCACGCCCGCCAGGTTGGTCGGCGGGCGAGACGTGGCGGTGTTGAGCGACGGGTCATGCGGGTTGTAGGACATGAGCGCCACCAGCAGCAGCAGCGCCCCGATGGCGAAGGCGAGGCCACCGAGCTGTCCCAGGCGGGTCAGCACGATGGTCCGCACCTCCGGCGAGGCAAAGCGGCGGCCTTGGGCGATTGATGCCATCATCGTGTCCGGTCAGCTTGAAGGAATGCCGGAGCTTAACGCAAGAACCTACAGAACCAAAACGGGAAGCCGGGGCCGCCCGCATTTCGCGGCCCCGGCGTGGCGTTTCGGCAAGCGTCGCAGTTCAGCCGAGCTGCTCGCCGTGCAGCACGACATCCAGGCCTTCGCGCTCCTGGTCGGGGGACACGCGCAGCCCGACCACGACATCGACGACCTTGAGCAGGATGAACGTCGCGACCGCGCTGTAGGCGATCGTCGCCCCCACCGCGATGGCCTGGCTGGTCAGCAGCGCGGTCCCGGCGACGTAAATGCCCTCGGGCTTGTCCGTCGTGGCCGAAAGCGGGCCGAAGGCGAACACGCCCGTCAGCAGCGCGCCGATGATCCCGCCGATGCCGTGCACGCCGAAGGCGTCCAGGCTGTCGTCGTAGCCCAGCAGGTGCTTCAACCCGGTCGCCGACCAGAAGCAGACGACGCCCGCCACCACGCCGATGATCAGCGCCGGCCCCGGCAGCACGAAGCCGGACGCCGGCGTGATCGCCACCAGCCCGGCCACCGCGCCGGAGATCACGCCGAGCACGCTCGGCTTGCCCTTCGCCACCCACTCCGCCACGACCCAGCCCAGCGCCGCGGCACCCGTCGCGACCTGGGTCGCCAGCATCGCCATGCCGGCCCGTCCGCCGGCGCCCACCGCCGACCCGGCGTTGAAGCCGAACCAGCCGACCCAGAGCAGCGACGCCCCGATCACCGCGTAGGCAAGGTTGTAGGGCGCCATGTTTTCCTGCCCGTAGCCCACGCGCTTGCCCAGCACGAGCGCGCAGATCAGCCCGGCGACGCCCGCGTTGATGTGCACCACCGTGCCGCCGGCGAAGTCCGCAGCGCCCAGGGCGTTGATCCAGCCCAGCGGACTCCAGACCCAATGCGCGATGGGCGAATACACCAGCAGCGACCACAGCGTCGTGAACACCATGAGCGCCGAGAACTTCATCCGGTCGGCGAAGGCGCCGGCGATCAGCGCCGGGGTGATGATCGCGAACGTCATCTGGAACATGAGGTACACGGTCTCGGGGATCGTGTTCACCGTGCTGTTGTCGGTGCCGGCGCCCAGGGTGAAGGGCTTGTCCCAGTTCGTCGCGATCCCGTTCAGGAACAGGCGCGAGAGGTCGCCGATGTAGGCGTTGCCGTTGGTGAAGGCGAGGCTGTAGCCCGCGACCATCCACAGCACCGTCACCAGCGCACAGATGCTGAACGACTGCATCAGCGTCGCCAGCACGTTCTTCTTCCGCACCATCCCGGCATAGAACAGCGCGAGGCCCGGCACGGTCATCATCAGCACCAGCGCCGTGCTGGTCAGCATCCAAGCGGTGTCGCCGGTATCGACCTTGGCCTCGGTCACTGCGGCCGCGGCGGCGGCTGCGGGGGGCGCGGCCGCCGTGGCGGCGTTCTGCGCCCAGGCGGGGAGTGCGGCAAACAACACAAGCGGCAACGGAGCGAGCCGCCAGGCAAGTTTCCTCATAGTGCTTCCTCGTTGGTTTCGCCGGTTCGGATGCGCACCGCGCGTTCGATGTCCATGACGAAGATCTTGCCGTCGCCGATCTTGCCGGTGTGCGCCGCCTTCATGA
>CAXTTB010000681.1:0-2241 GCA_964246905.1 uncultured Acetobacteraceae bacterium
CCTGCGGGTCGTCGGGCTGTGCGGCGGCTACCAGATGCTGGGCCGCTCCATCGCCGACCCGCAGGGGATCGAAGGGCCGCCGGGGCAGGTCGCCGGGCTTGGCTTGCTGGACGTGGATACCGTGCTGACGGCTGAGAAGCGGCTGACGGAGGCCTCGGGCCGTTCCGGGGACGGCGTGGCGTTCCGCGGCTACGAGATGCACATAGGCCATACGGACGGCCCGGCGACGGCCCGGCCCTTGCTGCATCTGGCGGACGGGCGCGCGGACGGGGCCTGTTCCCCCGATGGCTCCGTGGTCGGCACCTACGTGCACGGCCTGTTCGCCGACGACGGGCAGCGCGCCGCGTGGCTGCGCCGTTGGGGCGCCGCGCCATCGGGGCACCGGCATGAGGCGGCGGTGGAGCAGGCGCTGGACCTCTTGGCCCAGCACCTTGAAGCGCATCTCGACGTGGACCGGCTGCTCAGCCTCGCAGCGTAGCGGCCCAAAGCAGCAGGTATGCCGCCATCTGCAGCGCGCAGGCGGTGCGATACAGCGCCAGCGCCCGGGGAAGGTCGTCCGGCCCGGCCTCCGCCCGGCCATCCCCCATCCACGCATCCTCCACCCGCGTCGCGCCATACACCCGCGGCCCGGCCAGCCGCAGGCCGAGCGCCCCGGCCATCGCCGCCTCCGGCCCGCCCGCGTTCGGCGAACGATGCCGCCCCGCATCCCGCCGCACCGCCCGCCACGCTCCCCGCGCGGACGCGCCGCGGTGCAGGCCTGCCGCCAGCACAATCCACCCGGCCGCGATGCGGGACGCCGGCAGGTTCACCACGTCGTCCAGCCGGGCCGCCGCCCAGCCGAACGCGCGGTGCCGGGGCGTCAGGTGGCCGATCATGCTGTCGGCGGTGTTGACCGCCTTGTAGGCGGCGATCCCCGGCAGGCCGAGCAGCGCCCCCCAAAGCGTCGGGGCAACGACGCCGTCGGAGAAGTTCTCGGCCAGGCTCTCGATGGCGGCGCGGAGGACCGCAGGCTCGTCCAGGGTGTCCGGGTTGCGCCCGACGATGTGGGCGACGGCGGAGCGCCCGGCGGGCAGGCCGCCTTGGCGCAGCGCGTCGCCGACCGCGGCGACGAAGCTCCACAGGCTGCGCTGCGCGAGCAGCGTGCTGGCGGCGGCGGCCGTCAGCAGCAACGACAGCGCCGGGGGCAACAGGGCAAACGCGGCCTGCAACGCCGCCGCTGGGCCGGCGCTCGCCGCGAGCAATGCCAGGACCGCAAGGACGCCCCGGACTCGCGTGCCCGACCCATCGCGGTTCCAGGCCCGGTCCATCCAGCCGATCAGCGCGCCTATCCACATCACGGGATGCCCGATGGCGCGCAGCACGGCGACGGGGTATCCCGCCGCAGCCTCCAAGACCAGGGCGCAGGCGGTCAGGCCCAGGTTGGAGGCAGGAAGCATCGGGCGGGGGCTACCATGGCGGACTCTGGTTTGGCGATGGCCCATGGCGGCGGCCTGATCGCCGCGCGGGCGCGGTTCCCCATGGCCACGGCGCCGTGGATCGACCTGTCAACCGGCATCAACCCCCTGCCCTACCCTGTGCCCAACCTACGGCCAGAGGCATACCAACGCCTGCCGGAACCCGAAGAGGTGCGGCAGCTCGAAGCCGCGGCGGCGCGGGCCTACGGCGTGGCCGATCCCCGCACCATCGTGGCGGCGCCGGGCACGCAGGTTCTCATCAGCTTGCTGCCGCATTTGCTCCGGCCCGGGCGCGTCGCCATTCTCGGCCCGACCTACGCCGAGCACGCGGCGGCCTGGGCCGCGGCCGGCAACGCGGTGTCTGTCGTCGCGGACCCGGCGGCGCTGGACGGCGCTCCCGCCGCGGTGCTGTGCAACCCCAACAACCCCGACGGGCGCCGCATCCCCGGCGCCGAGCTGGCCGTGCTGGCCCGGCGCGTCGGCGTCCTGATCGTGGACGAAGCGTTCGCCGACCTGGAGGAGCCGGGCCTGAGCCTCGCACCCACCCTGCCGCCCAACGCGGTCGTGCTGCGCTCGTTCGGCAAGACCTACGGGCTGGCCGGGCTGCGCCTCGGCTTCGCCGTGGCCGCCCTATCCATGGCGCGCAACATCCGCAATGCCCTGGGGCCTTGGGCGGTCAGCGGCCCCGCAATCGCGTGCGGCACGGCGGCGCTGGCGGACGCCGCCTGGCGCGGCGCCACGCGCGCCCGGCTGCAAGCCGACGCGGCGCGGCTCGACGCCTTGCTGC
>CAXTTB010000682.1:0-2223 GCA_964246905.1 uncultured Acetobacteraceae bacterium
GAACATGGTGACGGGCAGCTCCGACTATTCGGGCCAGAACTTCGGCCTCGACAAGCTGCCGGAGCACGACGCGCGCTACGAGATGGCGGCCGAGTACATCGACGTGGTGACGCGGCTGTGGGACAGTTGGGAACCCGGCGCCATCGTGGCCGACCGCAAGACCGGCGTGCTCATCGATCCCTCGAAGGTCCACACCATCGACTTCAAGGGCGAATACTACGCCAGCCGCGGCCCGCTGAACTCCGGCCCCTGCCCGCAGGGCCGCCCGGTGATCGCGCAGGCCGGCGGGTCGCCCAAGGGGCGGGAGACCGCCGCGCGCTATGCCGACACGGTGGTGGCGCACCCGAAGGGGGTGCAAGCCATGAGGGATTACCGCCAGGACGTGCGGATGCGGATGCGCGCGGCCGGGCGGGACCCGGACGCCTGCAAGGTGCTGTTCATGGCGACGCCGGTGCTGGCCAACACGGACGAGGAGGCGCAGGCCCGCGCAGCACAGCGCGGCGTCGCCACGACGGAGGAGGTGCACCGCCGCCTGGCGCAGATGGGCTGGACCACCAACATCGACTTCTCCGGCTACGACCTCGACGCCCCGGTGGGGGAACTCACCACCAACGGCCACCAGTCCAGCCTCGCCAACTTCCTGAAAAAGGCCGGCGGGCGCACGCTGCGGGAGGCGATCCTCGCCTACACCAGCCATGGCGGCAGCGTGGACCTGGTCGGCACGCCGGAGACGGTCGCGGCGCAGATGGACGAGGCGATGCAGGAGGTGGGCGGCGACGGCTTCCTGCTGGTGTTGCCGAACGTCAGCCGCAAGACGGTGACGGAGGTGACGGACGGCCTGATCCCCGCGCTGCAGCAGCGCGGGCTGGTGCGGCGGTCCTACGCGCACAAGCAGTTCAGGGACAACCTGCTGGAGTTCTGACCGCCGAGGCCGCCAGGGCTTATACCAACGGCTTGATGAAGCGACCGTCATCCGCCGATGGGTGCAATCCATCGGCAACCGCATACAGGTCGGCCATCTGTCCGCATTGGACCGCTTCGCCGCCGCCATGAAGGTGCGAGCGTCCGGCTACGCCTCCCGATACGCGCTGCCGTCCTCCGCCCGCTGCGGCGCAGCGACGTAGCGCCCGTGGTCCGGCACCGCCAGCCGGTCGAAGTCCCGGGCCAGCGTCCGCAGCGCCTCCCGCATCGCCTCGCCCTGCATCGCCCGGCCATGGCCCGTGACCACCAGCTCCGGCGCCAGGGCCGCGAGCCGGCGCACCGACTCGCGGGCGGCCTGCCAGTCGTGGGTGAAGTATTTGGGCGGCCCGTGCAGCTCCGGCTCCTGCGTGACCGCGGCGTAGGCGGATTCCTGCGCCGTCGTCACGAAGGCGTCGGCGGCGACCAGCGCGCGGTCCGCGTCCCGCCACAACGACACCTGCCCGGCCGAGTGGCCCGGCGTGTGCAGCCAGCGCCAGCCGGGCATGGGCGGCACGCTGCCGTCGTCCGGCAAGGGGCGCAGCCGGTCCCGCACATCGACGGGTCCGCGCGGGAACAAGGGCGACAGCAGCGCCGTGAGGCCGCCGCCCACCGTGGGATCGGGCGGCGGATAGGACGCGCTGCCGTCCAGGTAGGGCATCTCCAACGGGTGGGCATAGACCGGCACGTCCCAGCCGCGCGCCAGCTCTTCCAGTGCCCCCACATGGTCGAAGTGCCCATGCGTCACCACGATGGCAGCCGGCGGCACGTCCGCGCCGAAGCGTCCGGCCGCGGCCCGGCGGATGCGCCCGGCCATGCCGGCCACCCCGGCGTCGATCAGCACCCAATCCCGCGCGCCGGGCTTGCCCCAGAACACCGCGTTGACGATGGCGAGGCGCAGATAGGCGAGGTCGGGTGCCACTTCGACCGTGCCGTCATCCTGCGCCTCGCCGGTCACGTCGGCCTGGCTCATCGGGATCTGCTGGGCCATGACGCTTTCCTTTCGTCCTCAAGGTGGCGTCAACGCTGGAAAGATCGGATCATCACGGTGGTGGGCGCAAACAAGGCTGTGATGCCAGCAGCCTTGCCAACGGGTTGCATCCGACCAAAGTCGGTCATCAGCCGACGCATCCAACCCCTCCGAAGCAGACGTTCGTCACGCGGTCGGGCGCTGCGCCGATCTGCAAGACGGACTAACTCTCAATCAGACCCGAAGCTGGTGGAGCGCGAGAGCGCATCCCAGGCGGCGAGTTCGGCCTTCATTCC
>CAXTTB010000683.1:0-2220 GCA_964246905.1 uncultured Acetobacteraceae bacterium
CCAACCCGGCCACCTACACCGACCTGTTCGCCCCGATCCGCGACTGGTTCGCCGAACTGCCGGAAAGCCGGGCGCGCGGCTACAAGTCCGGGCGGTTCAGCTTCAACGTCAAGGGCGGGCGCTGCGAGGCCTGCCAGGGCGACGGCCTCATCAAGATCGAGATGCACTTCCTGCCGGACGTGTTCGTCACCTGCGACACCTGCAAGGGCGCCCGCTACAACCGCGAAACCCTGGAAATCAAGTTCCGCGGCAAGTCGGTGGCCGACGTGCTGGACATGAGCGTGGACGAGGCCGTGCCGTTCTTCAGCGCCGTGAACCGCATCCGCGACCGGCTGACCATCCTGCAGCAGGTCGGCCTCGGCTACATCAAGCTGGGGCAGCAGGCGACGACGCTCTCGGGCGGCGAGGCGCAGCGGATCAAGCTGTCGAAGGAGCTGGCCCGGCGCGCCACCGGGCGCACGCTGTACATCCTCGACGAACCCACCACCGGGCTGCACTTCGAGGACGTGCGGAAGCTGCTGGAGGTGCTGCACGCGCTGGTGGCCCAGGGCAACACCGTCGTGGTCATCGAGCACAACCTGGAGGTCATCAAGACCGCCGACTGGGTGCTGGACCTCGGACCCGAGGGCGGCGAGGGCGGCGGGCGCGTGGTGGCGGAGGGCACGCCCGAGGACATCGCGGCGAGCACGGCCAGCCACACCGGACGCTTCCTCCGCCCCCTGCTGCCGGAGGCGGCGCCCAAGCTTCGCAAGACCGCCTGAGTGTGGCGGAGCTTCTGGTCCGCTCCGGCCACATCGTCGCCCTGCGCCTGTTCGACGTGGCCTATGCCATCGACCTCGCCCGCGTGGAGGACCTCTGGGCGCGCCATGCCGGCACGGCGAGCAGCCGCAGCCGGCTGAGCGCCACGCCGGCCAAGGCGGTGGCGTTCGGCGTGCCGCCGGTCGCGCTGTCGCTTGATGCCATCCCGCTGAGCCTCGGACCCATTGCGGCGACTGCGGCGGTGACGGCGCGCATCTACGACTTCGGCGTGGTGGCGCTGGCGCTGCGGGTGCCGGCGGTGGACCTGAGCTGGCCCGACTACACGGCGCTGCTGAACGCGATGGACGCGCATGTCGGCGACGGCGGCGACGCCCGGCTGTGGGAGGGCCTGCTGGCCCGGGTCCGCACCCTCCTGGCGGAGGCGCTGGTGCGCCCGACCGGCTCCGCCATCGAGGAGGACTACCTGATCGGCACCGTGCATGCGTTCAGCGAGACGCTGACCGCCGCCGCCCTGCGGGACCGCGTGGACCTGGTGCCGCTGCTGTCCGGCGAGCAGCGCGCCCTGTCCGACGGCGCCCGGCGCGACCTGCTGCGGCAGAGCTTCTCCTACTACGCCGACGACCTGGTGGTGCTGACCTGGGACCGCGCCTTCATCTACGAGCCGCGCGGCGACAGCGACGTGGCGGACGTGCTGGAGGTCGCCAACGCGCAGCTCCTGGAGATGCGCTACTACGACGAGCTGCTGGACGACGAGCTGCCGCGGATGTACGGCCTGGTGCAGACCACGCGCCGCACCGCCACCAACATCCTGGCGCCCCGCCGCTTCGCCACCCTCGCCCGGCGGCTCTACACCCTGGTCGCCGAGGTCACGGAGCTGACGGAGAAGGCCGACAACGCGCTGCAGGTGACGGAGGACGTGTACCTCGCCCGCATCTACGCCTCCGCCCTCGGCCTGTTCCGCGTGCCCACCGTGAGCGCCGCCGTGGACCGCAAGCTGTCGATCATCCGCGACACCTACACGGCGCTGTATGACGAGGCGAACAGCAGCCGGGCCGGGCTGATGGAGTTCCTGATCCTGCTGCTGATCGCGGTCGAGATCGTGCTCGCTTTGGTGCGGACGTGACGGCGGCGGGGCGGACGGCGGGGACGTGACGGCGGCGGGGCGATGCGGTAAACGGTGTCGGCATGGGTCAGGCCGCCATCCGGAGCAGCTTTTCCAATGAATGAGACCGTCACGACGCCGAAGGTCAAGCTCGAAGTCAAGGTCGAGCGGCCGAAGATGCACAAGGTCATCCTGGTCAACGACGACTTCACCCCGCGCGAGTTCGTCGTGCGGGTCCTGAAGGCGGAGTTCCGCGTGACGGAGGACCAGGCGCAGCGGGTGATGATCACCGCGCACCAGCGCGGCGTCTGCGTCGTGTCCGTCTATACCAAGGACGTGGCCGAGGCGAAGGCGACCAA
>CAXTTB010000684.1:0-2217 GCA_964246905.1 uncultured Acetobacteraceae bacterium
CGTCCACCCCCGCCACCCGGCCGCCGTGCCGTGCCTCCCGCGTGAAGTCCGGCCCCACGGCGCGGAGGCCAGACGCGCGCCGCTACCCGCGCCGGCCGAAGGAGATGACGTAGGACCGCACCCGCGCGTCGATCAGCGGGTCGTCGGACACCTCGATCCCCGGCGTCAGATGGTTCGGCAGGAACTTCAGGTCGTGCTGCGCCTTCTCCTGGTCCGGCGCCGTCCCGGTGAGCGTCAGCGTGCCGAGGTTGACCATGCGGCGGTCGGACGGCCAGGGCTGGGTCGGGTCCTTCGTCTGGTCGCCGGGGTTGGCGAGCTGCGCCATCACGCGGAACTCGACCTTCTCCTTCTGCAGCCGGGCCGGCAGCTCGGCCATCAGGAAGTCGGGCGGCATCTTCGCCGCCTCCTCCTTTTCCAGGTGCTCGGCACCCGCGACCGGCTGGAACTGGAAGCGGAACGGCTGCCGGTTGCCCTCGCCGTCCACGAAGATGAAGGCGTCAACGCCGTTGAAGGTCTCCCGGGCGAAGCTGGTGGGCGTCCTGACGGTGCTGCCGGCCTTGGCGGCGGCGGGGTGGGCGGCGAGGAACTGCTCGATCTTGGTGGGCTTCGGCGCGTCCGGCCCGCTTTCGGAGGCGGCTTGCAGCAGTTGCGCGAACTCCTCGCCGGTGGCGACCGGGAAGTAGGGCAGGGAAACGATCACCACGTCCACGTAGGTGCTGCCCTCCGGGCGGAAGCGGATCGCCATGCCGTGCGGGTTGGCCGCCTCGGCGCCGTCCGCCAGGTCCGGCAGGCCGGTCGCGTCGGAGAAGCGCACCGTGACCGGCACCGACTTGGCGGCGAAGATGCTGGCCGTGCTCAGCCCGGCGGCTTCCGGCGTGGGGGTGAAGCTGCCCTCCGCCACGACGCCCCGGGCGTGGTTGGCGCGCAGGCCGGGATGGCGGCCCCACAGCTTGTTCATGGTGTCGATGGTCTGCACCGCCGTGCTCGGCGCCTGCTGCGCCCATGCGGCCGGTGCCCCGGCGAGGAGGGAAGCCAGGGTCAGGGTGGTCAATGCTGTGCGGGCGGACATGCCTTGCTCCAAATGGGTCTCGCCCGGTTCATAGAGCAGGCGTCGCCTGCGGGCCAGGCAGCCCGGCCCTTGCGAACCAATCCTTACAACAACGTGAGTTGATCCCCCGGTGCGGGCGGGCACTGGAACTGCGTGCAATCCAGCGCGTCCCGTTCGAGAAAGCCGAGCTGCCGCCGGGCGCGGGCGAAACGCTGGGCCAGCAGCCCGGCATAGGGTCCACTGCCTTCGAAGCGGTGGTGGAAGCGGCTGTCGTTCAGGGCACCCGCCCGGGTCTCCCGGATCAGCGCCAGGATGCGCCGCGCCCGATCCGGCACGTGCTCTTCCAGCCAGGCCGTGAACACGTCGCGCAGCTCCGACGGCAGGCGCAGCAGCACGGTGCCGGCATGGGACGCACCGTGCCGCCGGGCGGCGGCCAGGATGCGTTCCAGCTCCATGTCGTTCAGCCCGGGGATCATCGGCGCGGCCAGGACGCCGGCGGGAACGCCGGCCTCCGCCAACGCGGCGACCGTTTGCAGGCGCCGCGCCGGGGCGGCGGCCCGCGGCTCCATGCGCCGCGCCAGGGCCGGGTCCAGCGTCGTGACCGACAGCCAGACCCGCACCAGCCCGCGCCCGGCCATGCGCTGCAGGATGTCGAGGTCGCGCAGCACGCCGGCCGACTTGGTGACGATGCTCAGGGGATGGTTGAAGCGGTCCAGCACCTCCAGCACGGCGCGGGTCAGGCGCAGGGTTCGGTCCACCGGCTGGTATGGGTCGGTGTTCGACCCCAGCGCCATCGGCCGCGGGACGTAGCCGGGCCGGCGCAGCTCCCGCTCCAGCAGGGCCGCCACGTCGGGCTTGAACACGATCTGCGTCTCGAACTCCAGGCCGGGCGAGAAGCCGAGGTAGGCGTGGCTGGGCCGGGCGTAGCAGTACACGCAGCCATGCTCGCACCCGCGGTAGGGGTTCACCGCCCGGTCGAAGCCGATATCCGGACTGCCGTTCCAACTGATCGCCGTCTTGCTGGCGTCCCGGATGAGCGTGGTCGGCAACGGCGGCAGCTCCGGGAGGATGTCGGGCGGCGTCCAACCATCCTCGAACGGCTCTGCGTGCTGCCGGTCGTAGCGCACTGCCGGGTTGGTCGTGGCGCCCCGGCCGCGCCGGGCCAGGGA
>CAXTTB010000685.1:0-2211 GCA_964246905.1 uncultured Acetobacteraceae bacterium
CGAGCTTGGATCATGCCGCATCGAGCCGCCACAACCATTCTCAAACGGTCTCTTAGACACGCCGAGCGCGCGCGCCATCGTGGCAACCGGGAACAAGGCCTGGTTCGCGCTCATGAACCGGAAGAGCCGGGCAGCGTCCCGGTCTCTCGGGCAAACCAGGCTGCGGCTTTTGAGAGGATGTCGCGCTCCACACGGAGCTGGCGCACCTCGCGCCGAAGCCGGGCGAGTTCGTCACGCTCGGCGGCTGTCAGGCCCGGGGCGGCCTCCTCCCGGCAGCCCTCCTGCCTGTCGGCCTGGGCGACCCAGTTGCCGATCGACTGCGCGGTTGGCTCGAACTCGCGGGCCAGGTCCTCTGGCGAGCGTCCAGCACGGACCAGCTCGACCATCTGGCGGCGGAACTCAGGTGAACACGGCGGGTGACTCTTGGGCATAGGGGAACACCTCGGACGAAAGCGTCAAGGTGTCCATCAAGGCGGGGCAATCCCAATCCCAGTTTGGCATTTTTGACGTCCCGCGGTAACGCCGCGTCAGTACTTCGCGATCATCATCCGTGCGTGGCGAAACGCCATGCGTGCTGAAAAAAACGGAGAGCCGATCGTGCTGAATTCCCACCTGCCCGGGGCGCAAGCCTCCGGCAAGAGCGCCCACGCGGCCGTCCCGGCCCTGGCGCACGCAAACCTGACCTCCGCGAATCTCATGTTCACCGGCGCGTTCGACCCGGAGCTCGAAGACCGCACCGCGCAACCGTCGACGCCGCCCGACTTCTACTCGCCCGACCTGTTCGACGACGGCGGGATCAACCTCGACGCGTCGATGTTGGGCAGCGGCGCCATGTCGTTCGTGCTGACGGATGCCCCCGAACTCACCATGTCCGCGGCCTCCATGGCCGGCGCCGCGCGCACCTCGGCCAACAGCGCCACGGCGTTGCGGGCGTTCCTGGCGCGCTCGAAGTTCGCCGTCACCGGCGCCGGGATCCGCGTCGGTATCCTGTCGAACAGCTTCAACCTGCTGGGCGGCTACGCGCGCGACGTGGCCAACGGCGACCTGCCGGCCGGCATCCGCATCCTGGAGGAAGGGGCCGCCGGCGGCACCGACGAGGGCCGCGCCATGGCCGACCTGGTGCATCAGGTCGCGCCGGGGGCCAGCATCATGTTCCACACCGCGACCAACGGCGAGGCCGACTTCGCGGCCGGCATCCTGGCGCTGCATAATGCCGGCTGTCAGATCATCGTTGATGACATTTCGTATCTCGACGAGCCGTTCTTCCAGGACGGCGGCCTGCTGCAGCGCGCGGTCGAGCAGGTCGTGGCGGCGGGCAGCAGCTACTTCACCTCGGCCAGCAACGAGGGCCAGAACTTCTTCCAGGCGGCCTGGAACCCGATCACCGCCCGCCTGCCCGGACTGCCCGGGATGTACCGGACCGAGAATTTCGGCACCAGCCAGGCGCCGTCCTCGTTCATCAACCTGTCGGTGCCGCTCAACGGCACCTTCGCGATCGACCTGCAATGGGACCAGCCGTTCGCTTCGATCAGCGGCGGCGGCGGCTCGGCGAGCAGCCTCGCGATGGCGCTCTACACCAGCGACGGAAGGCTGATCGGCACCGCCGGCGGCCTGCAGGTGCATGGCAACGCCGAGCAGTTGCTGCAGTTCACCAACCACACCGGCAGCACCAACCTGAAGCTCGCGATATTCGCCAACGGGATGACCCCGCCCAACCTGCTGAAGTTCATCGTCTACGGCAACGCCACCATCGCCGGCGCCGGGGCCGGAATCGGCTCGGGCACCGTCACCGGGCACGAGCTGGTCGCCGGCGCCAACACGGTGGGCGCCATCAACTACGCCGCGACGCCGGCGTTCGGCGGCAGCAACATGGTCGAGGGCTTCTCCTCGGTCGGCTCTGGCGAGATCCTGTTCGACGCCTCCGGCCACCGCCTGCCCGCCCCGGTCGATGCCGGCAAGGTGAGCTTCGTGGCGCCCGACGGCAGCGTCACCAGCGTGCTGGCGCCGTTCTTCGGCACCTCGGCCGCAGCCCCCAACGCCGCGGCGGTGGCGGCCCTGGTGCTGCAGGCCGACCCGGCGCTCAGCCCGTACCAGGTGAGCGACATCCTGGCACGGTCGGCCTCGCCGGTGGCGGCCGGGCCGGGGGCGGGCGGCGCCGGACTGCTGCAGGCGGACGCCGCAGTGCAGATGGCGCTGGCCATGGTGGGCCAT
>CAXTTB010000686.1:0-2203 GCA_964246905.1 uncultured Acetobacteraceae bacterium
CTCCGGCACCACGCGCGCCATCGCCACCGCGCGTTCCGCCAGCGCCGCGAACCCGGCGGGATCGGCGGCGGAGGACGACACGACGGCGGAGCGCCGCCCCACGAACACGCGCAGGCCGAGGTCGCGCGCCTCCGACTGCTCCAGCTTCTCGGTGCGGCCCAGCCGGCGCTCCACGGAGATGGAAGTCCCGGACAGCAGGATGGCGTCGGCGGCGTCCGCCCCGGCGGCCTTGGCCCGGGCGATCAGGTCCGCAAGGTGCTCGAGCTGCGTCATGCCGCAAGCTTCTCCGCAATCGCCGGCAGGTGCGGCACCTTGTCGGCCGGTCCCATGGCGGCGAGCGTGGGCGCGGCGCGGAACACCCGCATGGCGGCGCGGCGCACGTCCTCCGCCGTCACGGCGTTCAGCTTGGCGACCGTCTCCGCCGTGGGCACGATGCGTCCGAACACCTGGATCTGGCGCGCGATCTGCTCGCAGCGGCTGCCGGTGCTTTCCAAGGACATCAGCAGGCTCGCCTTCACCTGGGCGCGGGCGCGGTGCAGCTCCGCCTCGGTGACGCCCTTCTGCACCTGACGCAGCTCCTCCAGCGTGACGGGCACCAGCTCCTCCGCCTCCGCCTCCCCGGTCCCGGCGTAGATGCCGAACAGGCCGCCATCCATGAACGGGGCGGAGAACGAGTAGATGGAGTACACCAGCCCGCGCCTCTCCCGGATCTCCTGGAACAGCCGCGACGACATGCCGCCGCCCAGCAGCGTGCTCAGCAACAGCACCGGGTAGTAGTCCGGGTCGTCGTAGCCGACGGAGGGGAAGCCGAGCACGATGTGCACCTGGTCGAGGTCGCGCGCCTCGCGGAACTCGCCGCCTTGATAGGCGCCGGGCAGGACCGGGCCGGGCATGGCGGCGGGCAGGTCGGCGAAATGCTGCCGGGCCAGGTCCACCACCGCCTCGTGCGTCAAGGCGCCCGCGGCGGCGACCACGATGTTGCCGGCGGCATAATGCCGCCGCATGTAGCCGGTCAGCACGTCCCGCCCCATGGCACCGATGCCCCCTTCCGTGCCCAGCACCGGGCGGCCCATCGGCTGGTCGGGGTAGGCGATCTCCTGGAAGCGGTCGAAGATGATGTCGTCCGGCGTGTCGTTGGCCTGGCCGATCTCCTGCAGGATCACGCCGCGCTCCCGCTCCAGCTCGTCCGGCGCGAAGCTGCTGTGGGTCAGGATGTCGCCGATGATGTCGGCGCCGAGCGCCAGGTCCTCCTTCAGCAGCTTGACGTAGTACGCCGTCTGCTCCCGCGCCGTGTAGGCGTTGATCTGGCCGCCGACGTTCTCGATCTCCTCCGCGATGTCGGCGGCGCTGCGGCGCGCGGTGCCCTTGAACGCCATGTGCTCCAGGAAGTGCGACGCGCCGTTCTCCGCCGCCGTCTCGCTCCGCGTGCCGGTCGCGACGTAAGCGCCGAAGGACACGGTCTCGACCCGCTCCATGGTCTCCGTCGCGACGAGCAGGCCCGAAGGCAGGCGGGTGACGTGTATGTTTTCTGGTATGGCGTCCGTCATGCGGCGTTCCTGAGGCTGAAGGCGCGGACCTGCGCCTCGACCGCGTCGAGGCTGTTGGGCGCCGTGCTGTATATCTCGGTGCGGTCGAACAGGTCGGCAAGCCGCGGCGGCAGCGCCGGGCGCAGGCCGGTGGCGCGCTCCATGGCGTCCGGGAACTTGGCCGGGTGCGCGGTGGCGGCGGCGACGGTCGGCACGTGCGCGCAGGGCAAGGCGCGTGCGGCGGCGATGCCGATGGCGGTGTGCGGGTCCGCGAGGTAGCCGAGGCCGTGCAGCCGCCGGATCTCCGCCTCCGTCTCCGCGTCGTCCAGGCGGAAGCCGTGGAACAGGGTGCGGGCGCGGGACCAGGCGGTCTGCGGCACCGCCATGTGCCCGGTGCCGCGGAAGCCCTGCATGGTGGCGGCCGTCGCCGCCGGGTCGCGGTCCAGCAGCTCGAACAGCAGGCGCTCGAAGTTGCTGCTGATCTGGATGTCCATGGAGGGCGACAGGCTCGGCTCCACGCCGCGGATCGACATGTCGTTGGCGTCGAGGAAGCGGGCCAGGATGTCGTTGCGGTTGCTGGCGACCACCAGCCGCGTGACCGGCACCCCCATGCGCCGCGCCGCCCAGGCCGCCAGCACGTTGCCGAAGTTGCCGGTGGGCACGCTGAACGCCACCTC
>CAXTTB010000687.1:0-2200 GCA_964246905.1 uncultured Acetobacteraceae bacterium
CCCCGATTCCGAGGAGGGGCGCCGTGCCGGGAAACGGGGTCTGGGGCCTGCGGCCCCAGTGGGGTCCAGGGGCAAAGCCCTTGGCCTTCCTCCCAATGCGACAGCCCTGGCTAAGACGCGCCGATCTGCTTGGCCGGCCCGCCGAGCTGCTTCTGCCGCAGCGCCGCGAGCCGGTCGTTCAGGTTCGTGGGCGCTGGCCCCTTGCCCTGGACCAGCGCCATCGCCGCCGCGATGTTCGGGTCGTCCTGCTCCGGCCGGGTCGGCGCGAGCAGCTTGGCCTTGGCGTTCGCGGACTCCGCGTCGGCCAGGTTGCGCGCCGCGTTGTCCTGCATCGCCTTGAGTGCGACGCTCAGCCCGCTGGTGGCCGTGGACAGCCCGGCGGCCTGGCGTGCGGCCTCCGCCCGCTGCTGCGCCATGTCGCGCTGCTGCTCCGCCCGGCCCATGTCGCGCTGCGCCTGGTTCAGGTCGTCCCGCGCCGATTTCAGCTTCTGCCCGGCCTGCTGGTAGGTGCCCTCCAGCGAGTGCAGGAAGTCGCCGGCGTCCATGGCATCCTGTTTTTCCCGCTCCATGTCGGGCGCCATGGTCTCCAGCATGGAGACGACCGTGCCGAGGCTGCGCTCCAGCGCGGACTTGCGGGCCGGGTCCGTCTCGGACTCCATCTGGTGCTGGATCTGCTCGGCCGCGGCCATGCGCTGCTGCGACAGCGCCATGATGGCGTCGGCCTCGCGCTTCTCCTTGTCGAACGCGACGCGGGCCTGGGCGACCTGGCGGCCCAGGTCGTCCAAGTGCTGCTCCATGGTGCGCAGCTCGGCCTCGGTGGCGGACTTCGGGTCCCAGCGCACGATGGCCTCGACGGCGGTGTTCACGGCCCGGTCGGCCTTCACGCTGACCAGGTTGCGGATGAATGTGATCATGGCGTTCTCCCGTTTTCTTGAAATCGTGAGTTATCCGGCCATCGCGCCGGCGTTGAGCAGCGCCACCGCGACCTGGATGCCGGCCAGCACCAGGGCGGCGGCGACGTTGCCGGCCTCGATCATCGCGCGCAGCCCGCGCAGCAGCGTGGCGGCGACGAAGAACGTCGCAAGCTGGATGACGAGCGCCACCAGCCCCCAGAGCACGATGTCGAGCACCAGCACGCTGGTCGCCAGCGTCGCCGCCAACGGCAGGGCGAGCGCCACCAGGGTGCCCGCCACCACGATGCCGGCGGCCGCGTTGCCCTCCTGCACCAGGCGCCACTCGTTGAACGGCGTCAGCGCCATGTAGCAGGCCATGCCGATGCCGAGCAGCGCCAAGGTCGCGGCGAACTGGCCGGCCAGCACGGGCAGGCCCATCTGCAAGGTGGCGAGGATGCTGTCCATGGGGTCCTATGCGAGCTGGAGCGTGGCCGGGTTGAGGTCGATGCCGGCGCGGATGTCAACCCAGGCCCGGGCGCCGTCCTGCACCGCCGCGACCAAGATGTACTCGGTGGCGGGTGCCGGGCCGGGGCTGCCGGTCGGCGCCGCGTACAGCATGGCCTGGCTCTGCACCGTGCGGCTGCCGGACAGGTCCTTGATGGTTTCCGAGAGCGCGCGGGGCGGGACGCGGCTGCTGCCCGGCGTCCACACGCGGGCGTAGGTCTTGCCGTCCTTGGTCTGGAACTCCGGCCAGCCGATCATGCCCTCCTTCGGGTCGAGCCAGGCGCCCCATTCACCGGGGTCGGCCGGCGTCACTTCGTCGATGGTGCCGAACAGGCGGCACTCGTCAGGGTCGCCGGCGGCGTCCAGGTGGAGCTGGATCAGGCTGCGCCCGTCCGGCAGATAAAGCCGCAAAAGCCGCGTGTTGCCAGACGACACCTGTCCGACCGCGCTCACGCTCACTGGACCGCTTCCGTCCGGCTGCGGCAGCTTGATGCTGCTGCCCGCGAGGATGAAGGGCGTGGGGTCGAGCGCCAGCGTCATGCCGACGCGGAACTTCGACGGCGCGTAGCCCTCGCCCGACAGCTTGTGGCGCAGCAGGTTGCCGGCGGATTGCAGGGCGGTCGTGGGCGGGCGCACGGCGGGTCCTCCGGAGGGGGCGTTGGTCGCGGGGCGGCGCTGGTAGGCGAGGAAGGCGATGCCGCCGCCGCCCGCCAGCAGCACGGCCCACACCCAGCCGGAGCCGCCGCCGGGCACGCCGGGCGTGCGGCTGGTGATTGGCCGGGATGGCGACCCGCGCGCCGGGG
>CAXTTB010000688.1:0-2199 GCA_964246905.1 uncultured Acetobacteraceae bacterium
GCTTCGGCCCGCGATGGGCCTTGGGCGTCGGCGCCGCGGCCGGCTTCGCCGCCGCGGCGGTCGGGCTGTGGTTCCTGGCGCGGCATCGCGGACTGGGAATGGAGAAGGCCGGGCGGCTTCGCATGGGCGGCGGGGCCGATTGATCCTGCACGGCGCGGCTATCCCTGCCCTGTCAGGTGGAAATGGCCCTCCATGACCTCGACGCAGCGCCCGCCGACGGTCACGGCGTCGATAACGCCTCCCGTCTTGCGCGCCTGCGCGTGCAGCAGGCTGGGCCGGCCCATGTCCACGCCCTGCGCCACCGTGAGCTTGACCGTTGCGTCCGGCCGCGGGTCGAGCTGGGCGAGGAGGGCCGCGAGCGCGCAGTTGGCGCTGCCCGTCGCCGGGTCCTCGACCACCATCGGCACCCGGCACACCATGCGCGCGCTGAGGTCGCATGTCCCTCCGGGCGCGTCGCCGGGCGCGGTGTCGGCGGTGTAGAGGTGCAGGCCGGTGACGCCCGCGCGCCTGAACGCCTCGGCCAGCGCCGCCGGATCGGGACGGATGCGGCGGAGCGCGTCGCGGCTGCCCAGCTCCGCGATCAGGAACGGCAGGCCGACCGATGCGGCCGTGGGGACATGCCGGCCCGTCGCGACTGCGCCCGGCGGGAGCGAGACCGCGGCCGCCACGAGCGCCGGGTCGAGGTCCGCGCCGCGGCGGAACGGCTCCGGCGCGGTCAGCTCGGCGCCGACCGGCTCGCCCGCTTCGCGCAGCATTCGCACCGGGACCAGGCCGGCCTTTTCCTCGAACACCACATCGTCGCGGATCGTCCGGCCGGCATGGTCCTGCCGGGCCAGCACGAAGGCGGTGCCGACGTTGGGATGGCCGGCGAAGGGCACCTCGCGGTCCGGCGTGAAGATCCGCACCTCCGCAGTATGGGCTGGGTTCTTGGGCGGCAGGACGAAGGTGGTCTCGACGTAGTTGAACTCGCGCGCCACGGCCTGCATCTGCGCCGTGGACAGGCCCTCCGCGTCGAGCACGACGGCGAGCGGGTTGCCGCTGAACGGGGCGGCGGTGAACACGTCAACGGTGGCGTAGCGGCGGCGCATGGCGTTCTCCTTCAACCTCTCAGGACCGGCAGCAGCGACAGCACCAGCAGCAGCGCCATCATCCCGTTGAACACCCGGACGCGGCCCGGGTGGGACAGGAAGGGCCGCAGGGCCGTGCCGCAGCCGGCCCAGACGCAGATGCTGGGCAGGTTGACCAGGCCGAGCAGCACCGCCAGCACCGCCACGTTCTGCGCGAAGGCGTCGCGCGGCGCATAGGTGGTCACGGCGCCCACGACCATGATCCACGCTTTCGGGTTGACCCACTGGAACGCGGCGGCCTGCCAGAACGTCATCGGCCGCCCGCCCGCCGGGCGTCCCGCCATCGGCCCGGCGCGGGCGATGGTCCAGGCCAGCCAAAGCAGGTAGGCGGCGCCCACGTAGCGCAGCACGCCGTAGAGCAGCGGCACGGCCGCGAAGACCTGTCCCAAACCCAGGCCGACCAGGACGAGCATCGCGACGCAGCCCAGGCTGATGCCCGCGATGTGCGGCACGGTGCGGCGGAACCCGTAGTTCACGCCGGACGCCAGCAGCATCGCGTTGTTCGGCCCGGGGGTGATCGAGCTGACGAAGGCGAAGCCGACGAAGGCCAGCATCAGCCCGGCGGTCACGGCCGCCTCCCGGGTTGCGTTACCGTGGCGGCGGCAGTAGCGTTATCATGTATTCTCATGAAAACAGATAACAGCAGCGCCCGCGTCACGCAACACCTGCGCCGCCTGGCGGACGGGCAGCCCCCCGGCGCGCGCCTGCCCTCCGTCCGCGCACTGATGGCGGAGCTGCGCGTCGGCCCTGTCACCGTGCAGCAGGCGCTGGACGGCCTGGCGCGGGAGGGCGTGCTGGACGCCCGGCCCGGCCAAGGCACCTTCGTCGCGGACAAGCCCGGCGGCGGCGAGGCCCCGTCCGACCTCCGCGGGCAACGCCTGGCGCTCGGGCCGGCCCGCGCCACGGCGGGCGGCCTGGGCAGCCTGTGCCTGGTGCCGTCCGACCAGGCCCGCGCGCTGAACGTCGGCTACCTGCCGGAGGAGCTGCAGCCGACGGCGCTGCTGGCCGCGGCCTCCGCCCGCGCTGCGCCGGCCCGGCGTGTGGGGACGGATGCCGGCGGAGGGCCTGCCGG
>CAXTTB010000689.1:0-2198 GCA_964246905.1 uncultured Acetobacteraceae bacterium
GGCGTGCCGAACGCGGCGAGCAGGGCGTTGAACGCCCCGGTCAGGCTGCCCGCCGCGTACACGCGCAGCGGCGCCGGCGCTTCCGCGTCCTGGGCCAGCGCAGGCGCCAGCGCCGACAGGAGGAGTGCCGCCCCGAGGACGACATGGCGCAGGACGGCGCGCACGGAAGCGGGCCGCATCAGTTCAGCACCCGCGGCGCCAAGGAGACGCGCGATTGATGCTGTCCCGCCTCGGCCATCGCCGCCAACTGGTCCGGCGCCAGCGCAAACGCGACGTCAAAGCCTTCGGATGTCCTGAGCGTCAGGATCAACTCCCCTTGCTCGGTCGCTTGTTCCAGTTGCCAACCGCCGAGCGGGTGCACGATGCGGTCGCGGCCGTCATCGCGTGCTTCAAGGGCGCATTGCAGGATGCGCGGCAAGGTGAGCAGAAGCGCGCTCATCGCCTCCATCGGCAGGTCGATGCGGCACGGCTCCCCGTCACGATCCGCAAAGCCGAGGCGCACCCGGCTGCCGTCGTGCGATACGGACCAGGTTGTCAGCGCCTCGCCGACCAGCTCGCCCGCAGTCGCCGCATTCAGGGAGCCGTCCATCATCGGGCCTCACGATCCAGGGTGTCGTCATGTTCATTAGAACATAGCGCCTGCGCCAATGCCAAATGCGTGTGCGTCAGCAGCGGGGCGGTAGGGCGCTGCAGGTCGGCGGCGACGCCATGGTTGCCAAGAAGTTTGCTCGGCAGCCCTCGCCGACGGTGGTGAAGACGGCGGGGGTGAACCTCAATCAACGCGCTCGCCGGTCAGCCCGGCATCGGTGCGGTCAGGTCGATGACCTGGAGGTCCGCCAGGTTGGAGACGTATCGGCCACCCGCGTGGTCGCCCGGCACGACCAGGCGCATCTCCCCGGCGCTGCCGCCCGGGCCAAGCTGGCCGCCTGTGTCCGCATAGGCCACGAGGTCCGGCTGGTTGCCGAACGCCGGGTCGATCTCGCCGAGCGAGATCAGGGCGCGGTAGCCGTCGCTGCCGGTCGCGGCCACGCCGAACCGCAGGACATCGTTCTTGATCGCGGGGTCCGTGACCAGGCCCTGGTCCTGCAGCAGCGTCCAGAGCGGGACGCCGGTATAGGTGTCGGTCACTTGTCCGGTGCCGGACAGGAAGGTGGCCGTCTCGGTCATGGACTGGTTCAGAGCGGCCAGGGTGACGGGCGTGAACGTTGCCGGGTCGGCCACCTGGCCGGACACGGTGAACTGGTCGGATATGCCGCCCGGCCCCGGGGGCGGCGGCTCGGCCAGGCTGCCGACGTGGAGGTCCACCAGGTCGGACACGTAGCGGCCGCCCGCGTGGTCGCCGGGCGCCACCATGCGGGCCAGCCCGTCGCTGCCCGTCGGGCCGAGTTGCCCGGCGGCGTCCGAGGTGGCGACCAGCACGGGCTGCGCGCCGAACTTCGGATCGATCTCGCCCAGAGAGAACGCCGCCTTGTATCCGTCCGCGCCCGTGGCGACGACGAACTTGCTCAACACGTCGTTCTTTGCGCCCGTCACGTCCACGCCGCCCGCGGCGTCGAGCAGGTTGTAGAGCGTGATGCCGGTATAGGTGTCCTCCACGGGAGCGCCGCCCGCCGTGTATGTCACCGTCTCCGTCGTGGCCGGCGCGAGGTCAGGCAGGTTGTAGAGGCCGGGATCGGCGACGCCGCCCGACACGGCGACGGGCGAAAACGAGATGCCGAGCGGTGCAAGAAGGCCGCTGAGCGCCTCCTCGAAGCCGTAGAGCTTCTGCAAAAGGCCGGCATCGACGATCAGTCGGCTCATGCTCCGCTCCCATGCGCTGTGTCTATCATGCGCTGTGTCTATTTAGATACAACGAACCGCTTTGCCCGGCAATCCCCGAACGTGCCGCGGCCGTCAGACTGCAGCGCAGGCTTTGAGCAAGTGCTTCACGGAACCAAAGGAGGAACAATCGGAGGCTGAAGCGATCGCAGACCGTCCTGGAGGGCCCATACTCGGCCAGACGGCCGCACCAACAGCATCCGGCTGTCAGTACGTGCAGGATATTTGAGATCGCCTGCCGATCACGGGCGACCCTCCTGGTTCGACCATCCGGGCTGGTTTTTCGGCAGGTTTGGCTCGATTGCAGCCTACGCTTTGTCGGACAGCCAGAACAACGACGCCATCCGCGACCTTCCGTGACCCGCCTAGGGCCTGTCAGT
>CAXTTB010000690.1:0-2196 GCA_964246905.1 uncultured Acetobacteraceae bacterium
CGTTCTTGCGCCCCTGGCAAAGCACGATGGGGGTCGAGAGCGCGTAGGCGAAGCCGCTGCCCTGGTACACGTCCGAGTTCATCACCCCGGTCGGCAGCACGAAGGACCCGCTGACCACGGATGGCCGGTTGGCCATGGTCATCAGCGTCCAACTGAACGTGCAGGTCTGCGCCGGGGCGTCGGGGTCGGTGTGGCTGCACAGCAGCTCGGCGCCTCCCGCGCCTGCTATCCCGGCGCACCTGAACGCCGCCTGGGCCAGCGCCGGCGTGCCCGGCAGCGCGGAGAGGCAGAGCGCCAACGCCGCTCCCTTCGCCCCTGCGCCCGTCCGGCCAGTGTTCCAACAATTCCGCACGACCATCACCCTAGCCAAAACTCATAAGCATCGTTATGATCCGTATAGCCATGATGAGCCAGGATTTAAACGGGGTCGTTGCCGCCGGGCAGCATGACCAGGACGAGCTGACCGGGCAGGGGGCCTTGCTGCCCACCATCGGCTTCGTCCTGCACGACGTGGGCCAGCTGATGCGGAAGCGGTTCGAGCAGCAGGCGGCGCATCTCGGCTTCACCCGGTCGCAATGGCTGGTGCTGCTGCACCTCGCCAAGAACGAGGGCATCCATCAGGCCGGGCTTGCGGAGATCCTGGAGGTGGAGCCGATCACCCTGGTCCGCATCCTCGACAAGCTGGAAGGCCGCGGCCTGATCGAGCGGCGGCAGCACCCGACCGACCGCCGGCTCTGGCTGCTGTTCCTCGATCCCAAGGCGCATTCGAGCCTGGAGAAGCTGCACGCCATCGGCGAGGTCACGCGGTCGGAGGCGCTCGCCGGGCTGGCGGGGGCGGACCGGGCGGCGCTGCTCCGGATGCTGGACGCCGTCAAGGCGAACCTGGTCGAGGCCTGCGCCCGGCCCAGCGCCCGGAAAAAGGCGAGTTGAACCCTCACGAGCATCGAACCCATGGACACGAACAACACCAGCATCGTTGACGACGAGCCGCTCACGCGCGTGGAGGCGCCCAGCCAGACGCTGCCTGTCCAGCCTCCCGCGGCCCGGCGGCGGCCCGTGCTGCGCCCGCTGCTGTTCGCGCTGCTGCCCGTGGCGCTGATCGCCGGGGCATACGAGTACGTGCTCGGCGGCCAGGTCATGTCCACGGACAACGCCTACGTGCAGGCGCAGTCGGTCGGCGTGTCCACGGACGTGTCGGGCCTGGTCGATTCCATCGCGGTTCACGACAACCAGCACGTGAAGAAGGGCGACGTGCTGTTCCGGCTGCGCGACGCCTCGTTCCGCATCGCGCTGGAAGGGGCGCAGGGGCAGCTCGGCGCCGTGCGGAACCAGGTGCTGACGCAGCAGGCCTCCTACCGGCAGTCGGTGGTGCAGACCGAGCAGGCGAAGGCGGACCTGCCGTACTACGAGACGGTGTTCAAGCGGCAGCAGGACCTGGTGTCCAGCGTGGTCGCGTCGCGCGCCAACTTCGACCAGGCGCAGCACGACCTCACGGCGATGCGGCAGAAGGTGGCGGTGGCGGAGGCGCAGGCGCAGGCCATGCTGGCTCAGCTCGGCTACGACGCGAACCAGCCGGTGGAGGACAACCCGTTCTACAAGCAGGCCCGTGCCGCGGTGGACGCGGCGCAGCGCGACCTGAACGACACCGTGGTGCGTGCGCCCTTCGACGGCATCGTGACCAACGTGGACAGCCTGCAGGTCGGCAGCTATCTGCGCGCCGCGCAGGCGGGGTTCAGCCTGATCTCCGACACCGACGTGTGGGTCGAGGCCAGCCCGAAGGAGACGGAGCTGACCTACGTCGAGCCGGGCCAGAAGGCGGTGGTCACGGTCGATACCTACCCCGGCGCCGAGTGGACCGGCACCGTCGAGAGCATCAGCCCGGCCTCCGGCTCCTCCTTCTCGCTGCTGCCGGCGCAGAACACCACGGGCAACTGGGTGAAGGTCGTGCAGCGCATCCCGATGCGCGTGCGGCTTGACCTGTCGGGCCGGAAGCCGCCGCTGCGGGTGGGCATGAGCGTGGTGGTGGAGGTCGATACCGGCCACGCCCGCGGCCTGCCGACCGCGGTGCAGGCGCTGCTGGACCGGGTGCGCGGCCGGCATGTCTAGCGCGGCGGCGGCGCTTGCGATGCCGGGGCGCGTCGCCAACCGCGGGGCGATCACCGCCTGCGTGATCCTGTCGGTGGTCATGCAGGCGCT
>CAXTTB010000691.1:0-2188 GCA_964246905.1 uncultured Acetobacteraceae bacterium
TCGCGCGGCTGCGCGCCGCGCTCCGCGCCGGCCCGGTCACGCCCGCCGACGTGCCCCCGGACATCGCGCGGGACTGGGTGCTGCCGGACGGGCGGATGCGGGTGCAGGTCAGCGCCAAGCCCGACGCCGCCCGCGCCGAAGGGCTGCGCGCCTTCGTGGAGCAGGTCAGCGCCGTGGCGCCCGACGCCGGCGGCCCGGCGCCCACCATCACCGCCACGGCGGAGACCATCACCTCCGCGTTCGAGCGCGCGGCGCTGGGTGCCGTCATCGCCATCACGCTGATCCTGTCCGTGGCGCTGCGCCGGGTGCTGGACGTGGCTCTGGTGCTGGCGCCGCTGCTGCTGTCCGCGCTGCTGACCGTGGTCGTCGCGGCCTGGCTGCCGCTGCCGCTCAACTTCGCCAACGTGATCGCGCTGCCGCTGCTGCTCGGCGTGGGGGTGTCGTTCAACATCTACTTCGTCATGAACTGGCGGGCCGGGCTGCGCTCGCACCTGGCGTCGCCCACGGCGCGGGCGGTGATGTTCTCGGCGCTCACCACCGGCACGGCGTTCGGCTCGCTGGCGCTGTCGGGCCACCCAGGCACTGCGAGCATGGGTGCCCTGCTCCTGATTAGCCTTTGCTGCACCCTGATCGCGAGCATGGTATTTGTGCCCGCGCTGCTTGCCACAATATCGTCACCTCGGCGCTAAAAGCCGCCGCAATCCCCGGGCATTCTCCCGGGCGCAGACAACCAGGGTTCCAGGCTATGGCGTTTGTCCGGACTTGCATGATCATCGTGGCGTTGGTGCTGGGCTGGGTGGCCGTCCGGTCGCAGTCGGCGGCGCACAGCGTGCCGACGCAATCCGCGCAATTCCATGTGCCGGCCACCTACAAAGCGTCGTAGCTCGTCTGCACGGCGCCGGCCCGGGCGAACGCCTGGCGGACGGCGGGATCGACCAGAGCGGCCAACTCGGCCTCATGTTCGTAGTCCGGCATCAGCCGGGCCAGGCGCGCGTCCCGGTGGGTCGCCGGGTGGAAGTAGATTTCGCTCACCCCTGGCGGCAGGTGCGTGGCCAGCCGGATGACGCGCGCCGCGGTCATGTGGCCGCTCCAGGCGATGCCGAACGCATGGTCGTTGGTCCGCACCCCGGCCCGTCGCGCCTGGGCGCGCAAGAAGCGCGTCCCGGCGTAGAGCAGGCGGTCGCTTATGCGCTGCGCGGCGCCGCAGCCCAGCATGGTGGCGGGCGGCTCGGCAGGGATGCGGACCGCCCGCAGGCCGTGCGCCGCGCCGGCTTCCAGCATCAGCCGGCCCACCGTGGGGTGCAGATGCATGTGCTTATGCGCGTTGGCGTGGTCGAGGCGCAAGCCG
The DNA here is from genome assembly GCA_964246905.1 of uncultured Acetobacteraceae bacterium. GTDB lineage: Bacteria > Pseudomonadota > Alphaproteobacteria > Acetobacterales > Acetobacteraceae > CAHJXG01. The sequence continues at coordinate 1,349 of CAXTTB010000691.1, forward strand.
GTGGCGGCGAAGGCGGCGAACTGCGCCCTGATCTCCGCCGCCAGCGCCCGGCGCGCGCCCGGGCGGAAGAAGTAGCCGATGCCGAGCCGGAGTGGGGCGGACGGGAACTGCCCCTCCGCGTCCACCAGGCCCGGCGCCGGGCCGATGGCCGGTCCCTCGATCACCACGAGGTGCAGCCCGACCCGCAGTTGCGGCAGCCTGCGCGCCCGGCGCACCGCGTCGGCGGCGGCGGGACCGGCGACCATCAGGCTGGCCGTGGTCAGCAGGCCGTCGCGGCAGGCGCGCTCCACGGCCTCGTTCACCCCCTCCGACAACCCGAAGTCGTCGGCGGAGATGATGACCCGCCGCGTCAGGGCCAGACTGCCGGGTGGTGACGTCAGGCCGCCTTCTGGCGCTCGCGCAGGAACTGGAAGAACTCGACGCCTTCGCGCAGGCGGCGCTTCATCATCTGCGGGCTACGGACCATCTCGCCGACGATAGAGGCGATCTTCGGCGCGCGGAAATAGAACCGCTTGTAGAACTCCTCGACGCTGCCGAAGATCTCCGTGTGCGACAGATGCGGGTAGTGCAGCGGCGCGATCTGCACCCCGCGCTCGTCGATCAGCTCGGCGTGCTCCGCATCCAGCCAGCCGTTCTCCACCGCCTGGTCGTACAGGAAGGTGCCGGGGTAGGGGGCCGCCAGGCTGACCTGCAGGGTGTGCGGGTTGATTTCGGTGGCGAAGCGGATGGTCTCCTCGATGGTCTCCTTGCTCTCGCCGGGCAGGCCGAGGATGAAGGTGCCGTGGATCTTGATGCCAAGCTCGTGGCAATCCTTGGTGAACTGCCGCGCGACCTCGATCC
>CAXTTB010000692.1:0-2186 GCA_964246905.1 uncultured Acetobacteraceae bacterium
GGTCAGGGCCGCCCAGGCGGAAAGGCCCTCCACCCTTCCCGCCCCGGCCCGCCGCATCAATGCAATCGCCCACCCCGCCATGCAACCGCGCCGGCCCGGCGTCCGGTGTGGCTTTCCTCACAGACGCGGAAATCCCGTTCCGTGCATCTATCTGCGGCAACGACGATCTGGAGGCATTCATGGCGTTCTCAGTGTCTCGCACCGCCACGGTTCTCGCCATGGACGTAGGCTTTGCACGCCTCGCGCCGGCCTTGAGGCGCGGGGGCGAAGGGCCAGGCCGATGAAAGCCGATCCGAATGCGGCGGCGCCTGACGGCCGCGTTCAGCCTGTCCAGCAATCAGCGGCGATGCCGGACCTCCCGGCGTCCATCGGCAAGTTCCTGGTCCAAGGCATGCTCGGCCGGGGCGCCATGGGCGTCGTGTACAAGGCCCTTGATCCCGACATCGAGCGGACGGTCGCGATCAAGCTGGTCCGCACCGACCTGCTCGAAGGCGACGACCGCGCGCACTACGTCGCACGCTTCCGCAACGAGGCGAAGATGGTCGGCCGCTGCATCCATCCCAGCATCGTCGGAATCCACGACTTCTCGATGCACGAGGGCAATCCGTTCCTCGTGCTGGAGTTCGTCGATGGCCAAGATCTCGGCCGGACCTACCGCCGCGGCACCCAGGCCGGCCTGCCCGCCGCGGGCAACGTCGCGGCGGAGGTCCTCAAGGCGCTGTCCTACGCGCACGGCTTCGGCATCACCCATCGCGACGTCAAGCCGGCGAACATCCTGCTCACGAAGGCGGGCGCCATCAAGGTGACGGACTTCGGCATCTCGCGTGCGTTCGCCTCCGACGCCACCATGAGTTCGGTCCTGGTGGGCACGCCGTGCTACATGTCGCCCGAGCAATGCCTGGGCGGCGCGGTTGACGCGCGCTCCGACCTGTTCTCGCTGGGCAGCGTGCTTTACGAGATGCTGTCGGGGCGGCGGTGCTTCGACGCGCCGAACTTCCTGGCGGCGACGCACAAGATCCTGCATCAAATGCCCGAACCGCTCGGCGTGCTGCGGCCCGACCTGCCGGCGGCCGTCGTCGAGGTCGTCGAGACGGCGCTGACGAAGCGTCCGGAGGATCGGTTCCAGAGCGCGGCAGAGATGGGGCAGGCGCTCCAGGACGCGCTGTGCGGAAGCGATGGGTCCGCCGGGCAGGATGGCCGCCACACGGCGCGGGGCACGGCCACGGCCGGCCAGGCCCTCCCGGCAAAACGCCCGTCCGCCGAGCTGGAGGCGCTGGAGGGCGCCTCGCTCGCGACGATGGAACGGCGCCTCGCGCATTACTTGGGTCCGATGGCCGGCTTCCATCTCCGCAAGGCGATGCGCGAGGCCCGGACGCCGGAGGAGCTTGGCCCCATGCTCGCCGAGTTCATCCCGGACGAACCGGCGCGCGAGCAGGTGCGGGCGGACCTGCTGCGGATCATTGCCTCTGACAGCAGCCTTGCCATGCTGCGCTCAAGCGCGGGCGCGCTGCCGGGCGGCGCGGGCTTGCCGACCGTCACGATCGACAGCGCCGCCAGGGCGCTGACCCTCGTCATGGGGCCGGTCGCGCCCCCTTTTGGGCGGCGCGCCCGGGTGTGGGGGCGGCCCGCGCTGCTGGTCGCCAGGACGCCTGCGGAGCTTGAGGCCGCCTGCGCCGAGATGATCGAGCCGCCCGAAGAGCGCGGCCGGTTCCGCAAGCTGCTGGCGAGCGGGACACGAGCACGGCCCTGAGCAGGGCGGGTCGTGCTGAAGTTTCGCTGCGAGGCTGGCGAAAGGGCAGAGCCGGACCAGGCAGGCGGATGGGGGAGCCATCCACGGCCGTTATCTCTCGGGGTTCCGTCTTCCAAGCGCCGCATGGAGGCTGCACGGTATGGTGGGACGCGCCTTGAGCGATGATCCCGAGGATGAGGTCGGCTGACGCGGGGCTTTGCTGCCGTTCTGGAGCGGAGGCACATGACACAAGCAGTCTTGGGCATCGACGCCTCGAAGCAGTCGCCCGATGTCAGCATCATCAACGGCAAGCCGCGGCACCGCCGGGTCGAGAACACGGACGCAGGATGCCGCGCGCTGCTGGCCTGGCTCACCCCAGCCAAGACCGGCCCGGTCCATGCCTGAACCGCGCCGGGTTTCCCGGAGGCGATTTGGTGTGTGTTACGCGGCCAGGGGC
>CAXTTB010000693.1:0-2179 GCA_964246905.1 uncultured Acetobacteraceae bacterium
CACGTCCGCAGCGCCAATCTGGTGGAATTGGCATCGGGACTGCCGCGCCAGTCGGGTCGGAAGAAGCTATGGGGCGACCGGCGAAGGATTGGCATCATCGTCGGCGGATGCAACCGATGGACAATCCCCATGACCCAAGTTGATGACCTGAGCCGTTCTCTCGCCGTTTTTGATCAGAACACCAGCCTTATCGTGGCCGTTGAGCTGAGCGAGGCAAGCTGGCTTGTAGCTGGCCTGGTTCCTGGCGTTGACCGCCAGCCTTTGAAGAAGCTTGCGCCCGATCCGGACGCGTTGCTGCGGCTCCTGGAGCGCTGGAAAGTGGAGGCGGTGAAGGCAGGCCAGACGATCGGACGCATCGCCCTTGCCTATGAGGCGGGCCGTGACGGGTTTTGGCTGGCCCGGTGGCTGCAGGCTCGCGGCATTGAGGTGCACGTCATCCATTCGACGAGCGTCGCCGTGTCGCGCGAGCACCGCCGGGCGAAGACCGACCGGCTGGACACGGCCATGCTGATGCGCGTGTTCCTGGGTTGGCTGCGGGGCGAGCGGGGGCACTGCGGGATGGTGGCGGTCCCGACCCTTGAAGCTGAGGACGCCAAGCGCCCGAGCCGTGAGCGCGAGAGCCTGGTGGCTGAGCGCACCCGAGTTGCCAACCGCATGAAGTCGGCCTTGGCCCGGCTCGGCATCCGCGGCTTCAAGCCGGAGCTGCGCCGTGCGCCCCAGCGGCTTGCAGCCTTGCGCACGCCGGAGGATCTGCCAATCCCGCCGAACACGCTGGACGAGATCCGGCGCGACATGGCTCGGCTTGCTGTGGTCCGGGGGCAGATCGAGGAGATTGAGCAGGCCCGGCTGGAACGCCTGGAGCAGGCGCCCGACGAGGGGTCGAATGCGATGGTCCGCCTGTTGGCGCGCATCGTCGGCGTGGGCGTCGAGACAGCGGACATGCTGGTGCGCGAGGTGCTGTCGCGGACCCTGCGCGACCGCCGGGCCGTGGCGCGCTATGCCGGCCTGACGGGCGCACCCGACGAGAGCGGGTCCAAGCGACGCGAGAAGGGGCTGGCCAAGTCCGGCAATGCCCGGGTGCGCCGTGGGCTGATCCAACTCGCCTGGCGGTTCCTGATGTTCCAGAAAGGCAGCGCGCTCGCGCATTGGTATCGGGCACGGACCGAAGGGGCGGCAGGCAAGCGCAAGACCACGATGATCGTGGCGCTCGCCCGGAAACTCCTGATCGAGCTGTGGCGCATGGTCACGACGGGTGCCGTGCCGGAGGGCGTCGTGCTGCGGCCGGTGGCCTGAGCGGCTTGGCCGAGGAGGCAGAACAAAGAGTTTCGACCGCCGGCCGCGCATCCGCGACGGGCGGTCGATGACGATCCGAGGTGGCGGTGACACGAGATGGGCCATGGCTTTGATGCCGTCGGAAGAATGTGCCCGCTGCCCCGGAGCCTTGCCGCTGAAGCGAATGGCTGCTTCATGGTCCGGACCCCACGCGGGTCCCACCGAATACAAGGTTGCGGCGCGAGGTTCGCGCGCCATGGCGGGCTCCCCTCGGTTTGTCTTCTGGCCGCCTCACCCGGGGCCACTGCATTGCAATGCGTCACAGTAACGGCGGAGGGCTACCGCCGACTGCAATTTTGCTGCGCCCAACAACACCGAGCCGCCTTGCGGCTATGTCCATGATTGGACCGCAACGGATTGGAGAACTTACAGCCGCCATGGAGACCCACCGAAAACAGCTTGACACTGAAAGCCCCATACAAGGCCCATCCCTGCGAAAACGTACGTTAGCGTATTGCACGCAATGTCATGGGTGGGGTTAGCGGCGGCCAGAATGCCGGCTGCCGAGGAGCGCCTGAAGGCCGAGTTCAAGGTCGCTCATGCCCAAGACGCGCTCGATGGTGCCGTTGCGTAGTTCGGCGGCCAGCACGAGGACGTCCGCGGTCGCGGCCCGGAGCTGCCCGTTCTGCGCCTCCATCTGGTCCAGCTCGCGCGTCTGGTCCTTTGACGGCTTCTCGGTCCGCCAGCGGCTGATCTGCTGGGCATAGATGTCGATGAACTGCAGCTGCTCGGCATGGACCTGCTCGACCCGGTCGATGGTGGCGTCGTCGAGCACGTGCGGGCGCACCCGTGCCTCGGACAACGTTTCGAGGTGCTCGCGCGTGTCGTCCAGGGCGCCGTCGATCAT
>CAXTTB010000694.1:0-2176 GCA_964246905.1 uncultured Acetobacteraceae bacterium
GATAGTGTCCGTCAAGTTGGTGTAATTTCGGTGTAGGTTTGGGTGGCCTTGGATCATGCGGCTTGGGGCGTGATCTGGGCAGACGGGAGGGGTGTGGCCTCGCCGTCGGTGGTGGTCGGAACCAGCCCGGCCATGCCCTCGGCCTGCATGTAGCGGTGCTGAAGCTGCCACTCGTCATTCTGTTCCAGCAGCACGGCTCCGATCAGCCGGAGGATTGACTGCTCGGACGGAAAGATGCCGACGACATCAGCGCGGCGTTTCACCTCCTTCTCTATCCCGGCCCCTTCCGTCAACAGCTCATTGCATTCTCCTCGACGGCTTGATCCTTGTGGCGTTGCAGCGGGCCAGATCGGCCTGCTGATGGTGTCCTCCCGGGGGCAGCCTTCTCTACGAGCTCATGCGCAAACGCCGGCTCAGGATGGGGTATGGGCAGGAGCTGAGGGGTGCTTCCTTATTTGCGGCGTCTGGTCCTGCGCAAAGCCGGCGCAGGGCGCCAAAGAAGTTGAGCGCACTCTCCCCAACCCCGTCCCCGGAGGGACCTCTCCGGCCGCGTCTGGCGTGCGGCCGATCAGTGCGGGCGGCTAGGCTGCGGTTTTCAGCCGGTAGTCCTCGCCCGTCGTCCACATCTTGTGCAGCACCACGGCCAGCTTACGGGCCAGCGCCACCTTGGCCTTGCCCAGGCCGCGGCGCTTGGCCACGCGAACCGCCCAGGACTTCAGGGCGCACCAGCCGCGGCTGTGATGGATCAGCACGTTCGCTGCCTGATACAATGCGCGCCGCACCCCGGCGTCGCCAGCGCGGCTGATGCCGCCCGACCAGTCCATCTCGCCGGACTGGAACCGCCGAGGCGTCAGTCCGAAGTGGGCGCCCACCGTTCGGGAGTCGCTGAACCGTGCAGGGTCGTCCACCCCGGCGGCATACGTCAGGGCCACAAGCGGGCCAACACCGGGCACCGACATGAGCCGCTTGCAAGCCGCGCTGGCCTTGGCCCGCGCGGCGATCTCCTTGTCCAGCCCAGCAGCCTGACTGTCGAGGTGCTCGACCACGGCAACAAGCGGCCGCAGCAGCGGCGCCAGCGCCTCGTCATCCAGCGACTGCACGACGAGCGCCTGGAACGCCGGGCTGGACAGCTTCGGCGGCTTCAGCCCCTCGACCTGCAGGATGGACCAGATGATGTTGCGTGCGTCGAGCGACTGCTTGCGGAGCTGCTCGCGCACTGTCAGCAGGGCGCGGTCGCGCTGGGCGGCCACCGACTTCACCGACACGGCCCGGAACTTGTTAACCCGCATCAGGTCGGCAATGCCGCGCGCGTCGTTCTTGCCGGTCTTGTTGCGGAACCCCGTCTTGAGCGCGGCTGCGGCATGGGTCGCGTCGATGACGATCACCGGCAGCCCGGCCTCCAGCAGCCCCCGTGCAATCCAGGCGGAGTTGATGCCCGCTTCAAGGCCGATCCGCTCAACCTCCTTCCCGCTTGCCCTGATGGCCGCTGCGATTGCCTCCGGCGTGCTCGCCACGGACTGCTCGCGGACCACCTGGCCGGTTGCGTCCATGATGCACACCGCGGTGCGCGCGACCGAAACGTCCAAACCAACGTAGAACATGCCTGCCTCCTGACCCATGGGCATCCGTGCCGGCCCTCAGCGTCAAGCGGTGATGGCGAGAAATCCACCGCAGACAGGCCGGCTGGGATATCCCATCTTGTTGAGCCGCTCCAACGGGTTGGTCGAGTGCAGCTTGGCGCGGTGCTGCTCGGGGAAGCCCATGTAGGCCAGCGAAACCCGAAGGGTTTGCGCGGGCACGTCGTGCTCGCTGTTGTCCATGAACGCGCCGAGCTTGGGCCATTTCTCCCGCATCTGGTCGGCGGCTGCGCGCCAGACCTGGTGCGCCTTCTCCGGAGTGTCTTGCCCGAACGCCTGGCGCAGCGACGCCGACGCCATGCTCTGCTGCCCCTTGGGCACGTAGGCCAGGGCGTTCCTCATCCAGTGAACGCGGCAGCGTTGCCACGTCGCCCCCATCACGCGGCGGATCGCGGCCTTCAGCCCCTCGTGCGCGTCGGAAATCACCAGCTTGGTGCCGCGCAGGCCGCGCCGCACCAGGCTTTTGAGGAACGTCGCCCAGAAGGTCTCGGCCTCAGATGGCCCGATATGCAGGCCCACGATCTCCCGCTTGCCCTCGC
>CAXTTB010000695.1:0-2175 GCA_964246905.1 uncultured Acetobacteraceae bacterium
GCAGGAGCCGGAGCCGCCGGGTCCGGGCCTCGTGGCGGTGCTGGTGCAAGGCAACGTGGCCCAGGGCCAGAAATGGGACCGCGCGACGGCGCTGGCGACGTTTGATCGATACCTGGATCTCACGCGGCGGGCCGTCGTGGCGCTGGACGGCGCCCCGTCCGTGGTGGTCTGGCCCGAAACGGCGAGCGTGTTCCTGCTGCAGTCCGACGCCGCCGCGCGCCAGGCCATCGCCGATGCCGCGGCGCCGGCGCGGGCCGCCATCGTGGGCAGCCTGACGTTCACGGAGGGCGCGCCCTCGGCCGACCCCGGCAACCTGCCGCGCAACAGCCTGGTCGCCATGGCGCCTGACGGGGCCATCGCGGGCATCTACGACAAGTGGCACCTCGTCCCCTTCGGCGAGTATGCGCCGTCCTGGGTGCCGCTCGCGATCCAGGTGGTGCCCGGCCAGTTCGCCTTTGGCCGCGGCCCGGCGACGCTGCACATGCCCGGCGTGCCACCGTTCGGCGCGATGATCTGCTACGAGGCGATCTTCCCGGCCGAGGTGGTCGATCAGGCGGACCGCCCGGACTGGCTGGTGAACATCACGAACGACGCCTGGTTCGGCAACTCGACCGGGCCGCGGCAGCACCTGGCGGCGGCGCGGATGCGCGCGGTCGAGGAAGGGCTGCCGCTGATGCGCGCGGCGAACACCGGCATCACGGTGGGGTTCGACGGCCAGGGCCGGGAGCTGGGCCGGCTGCCCATGGCGGCGGCGGGCACCTTGGCGCTGCCCTTGCCCGGCCAGCGTCCGCCCACGTCGTTCTCCCGTTGGGGCTTGGTGATGCCGGGGCTGCTGTCCCTGGCCGGCGCGGGAATCGCCATCGGCCTGACACGCCGGCACAACCATCCCGCCGCTTAGAATCTGAGGGCGGTCTCAATTTGATGGCGGACGAAGGGGTCGTTGCAAAGCATTGACAATTGGCGGTTGCATTGTTAACTCTCAAAACTATAATTCCACGTAGAACGCCGTCGTTGGAGACGAGTATGGGACCGGACGCATTCATGACGAGCGGCGACAAGGAGAGTCGCCCAAGCCCCATCGACGTCCATGTCGGCGGGCGCATCCGCCTGCGCCGCACCTTGATGGGCATGTCGCAGGAGCGGCTTGGGGAGGCGCTGGGCCTCACCTTCCAGCAGGTGCAGAAGTATGAGCGCGGCGTGAACCGGGTGGGCGCGTCCCGCTTGTTCGACCTGTCGCGCGTGCTGGACGTGTCCATCAGCTTCTTCTTCGACGACATGCCGGAGCCGATCGCCGGGCTGCACGGCACCCACCACACCACCCGTGTCGCGGGCGGCTTCGCGGAGGCGCAGGACGGCTTCGGCGCGGACGAGGCGCTGAACCGGCGGGAGACCCTGGAACTGGTGCGGGCCTACTACCGGATCACCGAGCCGTCCGTCCGCAAGCGCGTCTTCGAACTCATCAAGTCGATGGGACCGGCGGAAACGTAGTTTCCCGCCCCGGCGGAAATGTAGTTTCGCGCCCCGGCGGAAGCGTAGCTTCTCGCCCCTGCGGAAACGTAGTCTCGCATCTCCTCACTCGGCCCGTAGCTGCGGGTTGTCGAACCTCGGATTGCGGTGGCGGTGCAGCGCGGCCGCCAGGGCCGCTGCGAGGTCGCGCTTCTCGTCCTCCCCCAGCTCGGCGCCCACCTCCATCCGCCCGCCGCGGTCGGACAGCCAGAGCGCCGGGACCCGGCCGGGACGCTCCTCCAGGTTGGCGCGCAGCCAGGCCGATTGCAGGCGGCGTTCCACCCGGCGTCCGGCCATGTCCGTCCGCACCACCCGCAGCCCCTCCTCGGACAGCAGCAGCATCTCGCTCGCCCGGGACGCCCGCGCGTTGCGGCGCAGCAGCACGAGCGCCAAGGCGATCTCCGCCCCGTTGAACCCGATCACCGGCCAGGCGCCGATGAACCACAGCCCCGTCGAAATCCCGGCGCTCAATATCCAGCAGAAGCCCACGAGCCAGCGCAGCCCGGCGGGCGTCAGGCTGCGGTGCGGGATGATCACCGCCTCGAACGCGGCGCCCGGCTGTGGGGACATGGCGGCTTGCATCCCTCCCATCTGGCTCCGCACCTGATCTTGTCAGCCCGGCGCCTGCACGCGATACCGGCATCATGGCCCAAGACCCCGATGCGACCC
>CAXTTB010000696.1:0-2174 GCA_964246905.1 uncultured Acetobacteraceae bacterium
GCGGCCCGGACGCGGACGTGGAGAAGATCGAGTTCGCCATCCTCCAGGCCGGCGCCTGCGCCCGCGACCGGATCCTGGTCATGACCCCCTACTTCCTGCCCGACGAACGCCTGATCTCGGCGCTCTCCATGGCCGCGATGCGGGGCGTGGCGTCGTGCACGACGACCGGCACGCCGGCCGGCATCTGCACCATGGAGAGCAGCGAATCCATCCCGCGCAGGGCGTGGCCCTCGATCGGCACGCCCAGCACCGGCAGGCTGGTCCAGGCGGCGCACATGCCGGGCAGGTGGGCGGCACCGCCGGCGCCGGCCACGATCACCCGCACGCCGCGTCCACGCGCGTCCGTCGCGTAGCGCCGGAGCCGGTCGGGGGTGCGGTGGGCGGAGACGATCAGCGCCTCGTGCGCGATCTCCAAGGCGGCGAGGGTGTCCGCCGCGTGCGTCATGGTCGCCCAGTCGGATCGGCTGCCCATGATGAGGCCGACCGGCGCGACCTCGGTGCGCATCACGCGATGCTGTCCGGGATCAGGTGCGATTCGAGCCAGGCGATCTCGTCCTTCAGCAACAGCTTGCGCTTCTTGAGCCGGACCACCTGCAACTGGTCGACCGGGCCCTGCTCGACCAGGCGGAAGATCACCGAATCCAGGTCTCGGTGCTCGCTGCGTAGCTCGTGCAGCTTGCGCAGGAGGGAATCGCGGTCGTTCAACATGGTGTTCGCCTAACACGAATCGGCGCGCGGCACAGGCCCACAACGGCGGTCACGAGGCCGGGTTCGGACCCGGATTGACTCGCGCCATGCGGCGGCCCGGGACTACGCTGCCGGCGCGGGGCCGGCATGACAGGAGGCGATGCGTCAGGTCGGTCGCGTGAATGCGGAACGACAACCAGGAGGTTCCATGAGCCTGCAATCCCGCTACGAAAGCCTGCAAACCCGTCACGCCAGCTTGGAGTCACGGATTTCCGAGGAGGACCACCGGCCCATGCCGGACGGATCGGCGCTGACCCGGCTCAAGCTCGAGAAGCTGCGATTGAAGGAAGAGATGGAGCGGCTGCGCGCCGACTGACCGGCGTCGCACCAAGCCTACCCGGGTGGCGCCCCGTTGCGGCGCCGCCCGGACGCGGAGCCGCCCTGAACTGGCCGAGCCGGTCAGGCGGCCTCGACGGTCTCGACCGGCGGCGGCTGCGGCACCGCCTGGCCTTCGCGCAGCAATCGCTCATTGGCCTGCGCCACGGCGGCGTTGAGGTCGGTCTGGGTGCAAAGGCCCAGGATCACCGGGTCGCGCGGCTTGATGTTGGCGGAGTTCCAGTGGCTGCGCTCGCGCACCTTCTGGATGGTCTCCTTGGTGGTGCCCATCAGCTTGCCGATCGATGCCTCGGAGAGTTGCGGGAAGTTGCGCAACAGGAAGGCAATGCCGTCGGGCCGGTCGTTGCGCTTGGCGACCGGTGTGTAGCGCGCGCTGCGCTGTTTCTTGGGCAGCACGATGGTCGAGGCCTGCAGCTTGAGGTGCTGGCTCGGGTCGGCCTCGCAGCGCCGGATCTCGTCCTTGGAGAGCTGCATGTTCGCCACCGGATCGTAGCCGACGATGCCCTGCGCCACCTCGCCGTCGGCGATCGCCTGCACCTCGAGCGGGTGCATCCCGCAGAACTCGGCGATCTGGTTGAAGGTCAGGGCGGTCTTCTCGATGAGCCAGACGGCCGTGGCCTTCGGCATCAGCGGCAGGGTCATGTCAGCTTCCTTCGTGCGGCGCGGAGAGTTCCCGGAACGAGCCGTCGGAACTGGCGGGCGCTGCGGGAAAGCAGGCGGTATGGACCTTGGCTCCGGCCGGGGTCAAGGCAAATTGCTTAATTTTTGCGCAATGTTGCCCAAAACGACGAAAAGGGGCCGGATTGCTCCGACCCCCCTCGCGCTTGGTCCGTCAGCGGATGGTGCGGCCGGTTACGCCACCTGGACATTCGCTGCGGGCGCCGCGTCGTTGGCCTGCTCGCCAGCGATGACGCGCGGGGCGGTCCCGTTCACCGCGATGCGGCGCGGCTTCAGCGCCTCGGGCACCACGCGCTTCAGCGCCACGTGCAACAAGCCATTCTGCAGGTCGGCACCCTCGACCACGATGTGATCGGCGAGGGTGAACTTGCGCTCGAACGCCCGCCCGGCGATGCCGCGATACAGCACCTCGG
>CAXTTB010000697.1:0-2160 GCA_964246905.1 uncultured Acetobacteraceae bacterium
GCAAGTACTACCAGACCCACGGCGTGGCCAACGCGGACTTCCTGCGCGTGGGCGGGCGGGACGTGGAGGGCACGGTGCTGCCGGCCGGCCCGATCCTGGTCGCGGCGCAACTGCCGGACAGCAACCCGGTCAAGGCCGTGGCGCTCGACTACGTGCGCCGCTACGAGGCCGCGCATGGCCCGGGCAGCGTGTCCACCTTCGGCGCGCACGCGATGGACGCGGGCCTGCTGCTGCAGGCGGCCATCCCCGTGGCGCTGCGCTCCGCCAAGCCCGGCACGCCAGGGTTCCGCACGGCGCTGCGGGATGCGCTGGAGAACAGCGAGGAGCTGGTGCTGACCCAGGGCATCGCGGACATGACGCCGCAGGACCACAACGGCTTCGACGAGCGCGCCCGGGTGATGGTGGTGATCGAGGGCGGCGCCTGGAAGCTGCTGCCCTGACCCATGCTGGCTAGACGCGGGGGCTGACGGCGCTGATGGACGCGGACATCGCGCTGATCCTGCTGCAGGACGGCGTCGTGAGCGGCGCGGTCTATGCGCTGCTGGCCTTGTCGCTTGTGCTGGTGTTCACCGTGACCCGCGTCATCCTGATCCCGCAGGGCGAGATCGTCGCCTACGGCGCGCTGACCTATGCCGCGCTCGACGAGGGGCGGCTGCCCGGCAGCGTGTGGCTGCTGGGCGCGCTGGGTGCCGGCGCGTTCCTGGCCGGGCTTCTGGCCGAGCGCCGGGTGCTGTCGCCAGGCGGCGTGTCGTGGCTGGCGGCGGAGACCCTGGCGGTCCCGGCGCTCGTTGGCGCGGCGGCGCTGTTCCTCGCCCCGCGCAAGCCCGGCGTCGCGGCCGACGCGCTGCTGACGCTGGCCATCGTGACGCCCATGGCGCCATACCTGTACCGCCTCGCCTTCCAGCCGCTGGGAGAGGCGTCGGTGCTCACTTTGCTGATCGCCAGCATCGGCGTGCATCTGGCGCTGCTCGGCCTCGGCCTCGTGTTCTTCGGGCCGGAGGGCTACCGCGCCCCGGGCTTCTCCGACGCGCGCTACGACTGGGGAAGCATGGCCATCCCCGGCCAGGCGGTCTGGATCGTGGGCAGCACGCTCGCGCTGATCGCGGCGCTGTACTTGTTCTTCGGGCATACCCTGTCCGGCAAGGCGCTGCGGGCGGTGGCGGTGAACCGGCTGGGCGCGCGGCTGGTGGGGATCGGCACCGCCTTGTCCGGGCGCATCGCCTTCTTGCTCGCCGGGCTGATCGGCACGCTGTCCGGCATCCTGATCGCGCCCTTGACCACGGTGTACTACGACAGCGGCTTCCTGATCGGCCTGAAGGGCTTCGTCGCCGCCATCATCGGCGGGCTGGTCAGCTATCCCGTCGCGGCGCTCGCCGCGGTGCTGGTGGGCTGCGTCGAGAGCCTGTCCTCTTTCTACGCCAGCGCCTTCAAGGAGGTGATCGTCTTCGCCGTCATCATCCCGGTCCTGCTGTGGCGCAGCCTGCGCGGCACGGCGGAGGAGGAATGATACGGCTACTCCCGGCGGCGCTGTTCCTCGCCGTCCTCGGCGCGGCGTTCCTGCCGGGGGTGCCGGGCTTCTGGATCACGCTCGCGGACTATGCGGGCATCGCCGGCATCGTGGCGCTGGGACTGGTGGTGCTGACGGGGTATGGCGGCATGACCTCCTTCGGGCAGGCGACGTTCATGGGGTGCGGTGCGTACGTGTCGGCGCTGCTCACCACGGGCGCCGGGCTGTCGCCTTGGCTTTCGCTGCCGGCGGCGCTGCTGGCGAGCGGGGCGGCGGCGCTGGCGCTGGGGGCCGTCACCTTGCGGCTGTCCGGGCACTACCTGGCGCTCGCGACCATCGCCTGGGCGGTCAGCCTGTACTACCTGGCCGGCAACCTCGACGTGCTGGGCCGCAACGACGGGCTGTCCGGCATCCCGCCGCTGCGGCTCGGCGGCCTGGCGCTGACCGGGGGCCGGGAGTACTTCGCCGTGGTCTGGGCCGCGACCGCGCTGGCCGTGCTGCTGACGCTCAACCTGCTCGACAGCCGGGTGGGCCGGGCGATCCGGGCGCTGCGCGGCGGGGCCGCCGCGGCGGCCAGCTTCGGCGTGAGCCTGCCGCGGACGCGCATCCTGGCGTTCACCTACGCGGCCGTGCTGGCGGGGCTGGCGGGGTGG
>CAXTTB010000698.1:0-2160 GCA_964246905.1 uncultured Acetobacteraceae bacterium
GGTGATGCGGACCATGGACGTGTTCTACGCCTTCCCCTCGGTGCTGCTGGCGGTCGCGATCTCCGGCGCGATGGGGGGCGGGATGCTGAACGGCATGATCGCGCTGGCCCTCGTGTTCATCCCGGCGGTGTGCCGGGTGGCGGAGACGGCGACGACGCAGGTGCGCGGCCTCGACTTCGTGGAGGCGGCACGGGCGACCGGCGCCGGGCACCTGATGATCGTGCGGCACCACCTGCTCGGCAACGTGCTGGCGCCGGTGCTGGTCTATGCGTCGAGCCTGGTCAGCGTCAGCATCCTGCTCGCGTCCGGCCTGTCGTTCCTGGGCCTCGGCGTGCGCCCGCCGGTGCCGGACTGGGGCCTGATGCTGTCCACGCTGCGCCAGGCGATCTACGTGCAGCCCTCCGTCTGCGCCGTGCCGGGTGCCGCGATCTTCCTCACCAGCATGTGCTTCAACCTGGTGAGCGACGGCCTGCGCTCCGCCATGGACGTTCGGCTGCGGTGAGCGGCCCTGCGACAAGCGGCCCGGCGCCCGACCGCGGCGGCCCGGCGCAGCCCATGCTAGTGGCGTCCGGCCTCCGCAAGCACTTCCCCATCCCCGGCGGCGGCGCGGTGCGCGCGGTGGACGGCGTGTCGTTCAGCGTGGCGAAGGGCGAGACGCTCGGCGTCGTCGGCGAGAGCGGCTGCGGCAAGAGCACGCTGGCGCGCCTGCTGCTGCATTTGGTCCGCCCGGACGCAGGCGAGCTGGTGTTCGACGGGGAGGCGGTGGGCACGACGCGCGGCATCTCGCTGAAGGACCTGCGGCGGCAGGCGCAGATGGTGTTCCAGGACAGCGCCAGCTCGCTCAACCCGCGGATGCCGGCGCGGGACAGCGTGGCGTTCGGCCCGCGCGTGCTGGGCCGCAACCCTACGCAAGCCGCGGCGGAGGCGGACGAGGCGCTGCGCCGGGTGGGCCTCGACCCCGTGCAGTTCGGCCCCCGCTACCCGCACGAGCTGTCGGGCGGGCAGAAGCAGCGGGTCAACATCGCCCGTGCCCTTGCCTTGCAGCCGCGGCTGGTGATCCTGGACGAGGCGGTGAGCGCGCTGGACAAGTCCGTCGAGGCGCAGGTGCTCAGCCTGCTGGCCCGGCTGAAGCGCGACCTCGGCCTCACCTACGTGTTCATCTCGCATGACCTGGCGGTGGTGCGGCACGTCAGCGACCGGGTGTTGGTGATGTATCTCGGCAGCGTCGCCGAGAGCGGCCCGGCGGACGACGTGTTCGCCCACCCGCTGCATCCCTACACGCGGGCGCTGCTCGCGTCGCGCCTCAGCATGGACCCGGACCGCCGGGTGGAGCAGGCGCCCATCGCCGGCGACCCGCCATCCCCCGCCAACCCGCCGAGCGGCTGCCGCTTCCGCACCCGCTGCCCCCACGCCGAACCCGTCTGCGCCACGAAGCACCCCACGCCCGCGACCTGGGACGGCCACCAGGCCGCGTGCCACATGGCCCACCCCGGCTCCGGCCACAGCGCCGCGCCTGCATGACGCCCGTCGCCGAACTCCGCGACCTCCACGTCCGGTTCCAGGGCACCCCCGCGACGCACGCCGTCCGCGGCGTCACCCTGCACGTCATGCCGGGCGAGGTGCTGTGCCTGTTGGGCGAGAGCGGCTCCGGCAAGAGCGTCTCCATGCGTGCGCTCATGCGCCTGCTCCCGCCCCAGGCCGCCATCACCGGCACCGTCCGGGTCGAGGGCCAGGACGTCACCGCCATGCCGCAGGTCGCCCTGCGTGCGCTGCGCGGCGGCACCGTCGCCATGGTGTACCAGGAGCCGATGACCGCCCTCGACCCCGTCTACACCGTGGGCCAGCAGATCACCGAGGCCATCCGCCGCCACAGGCGCACCACCCGCGCCGCCGCCCGCGCCCGCGCGCTGGAGGTGCTGGAGCTGGTCCGCGTCCCCGACGCCGCCCGGCGCCTGGACGCCTATCCCCACCAGCTCTCGGGCGGGCTGCGCCAGCGCGTCGTCATCGCCATGGCGCTGGCCTGCCAGCCTCGCCTGCTGCTGGCCGACGAGCCGACGACGGCGCTGGACGCCACCGTGCAGATCCAGATCCTCGTGCTGCTCCGCGCCCTGCAGCAGGACCTGGGCATGGGCATGGTGATCGTCACGCACGACCTGGGCG
>CAXTTB010000699.1:0-2159 GCA_964246905.1 uncultured Acetobacteraceae bacterium
TGACCAGGGCGTGCCGCCCGGCGAGCGGACGGGCGCCCGGGCGCAGCAGGGCCTGGATCGCGGCGAGGATGGCGGGCGGCTCCGCCAGGCGGCCGAAGCCGTACTCGTTGCAGGCCATTGCGCCCTCCTCCGGCCCCACCACCTGCACGCCGCGGGCGCGCAGCGCCGCCATGTTGGCCTGCGTCGCCGGGTGGGTCCACATGCGGACGTTCATCGCAGGCGCCACCAGCACCGGCTTGTCGGTGGCCAGCAGCACGGTGCTGGCGAGGTCGTCCGCCATGCCCGCCGCCATCTTCGCCAGCACGTCGGCGCTGGCGGGCGCCACCACCAGCAGGTCGGCGGCGCGGGACAACTGGATGTGGCCCATCTCGCTCTCGTCCGTCAGCGACCACAGGCTGGAATAGACCTTCTCCTCCGTCAGCGCCTGCAGGCTGAGCGGCGTCACGAACTGCGCGCCCCCCTCCGTCAGCACGGCGGTGACGCCCATGCCGTCCCGGCGCAGCAGGCGCACCAGCTCCAGCGCCTTGTACGCCGCGATGCCGCCGCTGACGATCAATAGGACCCGGCTCAAAGCCGCCAGCCCGTGTGGATCGCGGCGATCCCGCCGGTCAGGTTGCGGTGCCGCACGCGCGAAAGCCCCGCCGCCCGCATCATCGCCGCTAACGTCTCCTGGTCCGGGAAGGTGCGGATGCTTTCCGCCAAGTACTGGTAGCTGTCGCCATCGCCCGCGACGGCACGGCCCAGCCGGGGCAGCACCCCGAACGACCAGGCGTCATACGCAGGCGCCAGCGCCGCCACCTGCACGCGGGAGAACTCAAGGCAGTGGAACTGCCCGCCGGGCCGGAGCACCCGGCGCGCCTCCGCCAGCACGGCAGGCTTGTCCGTGCAGTTGCGCAGGCCGAAGGCGATGCTGACACGGTCCACCGAGCGGTCCGGCAGCGGGATCGCCTCCGCATCCACGACCATGAACGTCACCTCGTCGGCGCCCGCGCGCTTGCGCGCCTCCGACAGCATGGACGGGTTGATGTCGGTGAGCCACGCCGGCCCGCCGCCCCGGGCGCGCCAGCCGAAGGCGATGTCGCCGGTGCCGCCCGCCAGGTCCAGCAGGCTGCGGTCCGCCCGCGGCGCCAGCCCGGCGATGAACTCGCGCTTCCACAGCCGGTGCACGCCGAGCGACATCAGGTCGTTCATCAGGTCGTAGCGCGGCGCCACGCTGTCGAAGACCGCGCGGACCAGGGGTTTCTTCTCGGCCGCCGGCACGGTGCGGAAGCCGAAGTCGGTCTCGGGATTGCTGCTCATGCGGGCAGCATATAGGCTGTCCGGCAGCGATGCCGGAACTCCCTGAAGTCGAAACCGTGATGCGCGGCCTGCGGGCGCGGCTGGACGGGCGGGTGATCCGCCGGGCGGAGGTGCGGCGTCCGGACCTGCGCTGGCCGCTGCCGCCGGACCTCGGGGAGCGGCTGACCGGGGCGCGGGTGCTGGGCTTCCGGCGCCGGGCGAAGTACATGCTGATGCGCCTGGCCCCGCGGGACGGCGAGGATGGCCTGAGCGTGCTGCTGCACCTCGGCATGTCCGGGCGCATGTTGGTCCGGCAACGCGGCTCCAACGCGGCGGCGCTGCATGAGCATGTCGAGATGGAGACGGACGACGGCTGGCTGGTCGGCTTCGTCGATCCCCGGCGGTTCGGCTCCATCGACCTGCTGCCGACTGCGGCGGAGGACGCGCATCGCCTGCTGGCGGCGCTGGGGCCGGAACCGCTGGATGATGCGTTCGACGGCGCGGTGCTGTCCCGTGCGCTGGCCGGGCGGCGCACCCCGGTCAAGGCGGCGCTGCTGGACCAGCGGGTGGTGGCGGGCCTTGGCAACATCTACGTGTGCGAGGCGATGTTCCGCGCCGGCATCGCGCCCGGCCGCCTCGCTGCCGACGTGACCACGGCGCAAGCGTCCCGTCTGGCCTCCGAGATCAAGCAAACGCTGCTGGAGGCCATCGCCGCCGGGGGGTCCTCCTTGCGCGACTACGTGCAGCCGGACGGCGAGCTGGGCTACTTCCAGCACGCCTGGCGGGTGTATGGGCGGGAGGGCGAGCGTTGCCAGGACTGCCCCGGCCCCCCCTGCCCCGGCGTCGCCCGCATGGTGCAGGCGGGGCGCAGCACGTTCTAC
>CAXTTB010000700.1:0-1779 GCA_964246905.1 uncultured Acetobacteraceae bacterium
CGGAAAGCGGCGACCGCGGTGCGGGGGGCGGGGCCGGGCGGGGGGGCGCGCAGCGCCTCCGCGGCCTCCGCGGCGTCCGCCGCCGCCTGTTGGTCGCCGGCGCGCGCCGCCACCAGCGCCGCCAGGATGGCCTTCTGCACCGGCGTCGGCTCGCCCAGGAACTCCGGCAGGCGCCCCTCGGCCATGAGCTGCCGCCGCGCCATCGCCGCCCGCAGCAACTGGCGGAACTCGGCCATCACGAGCGCCGCGTCCGGCTCGACCGCCTCGGCGGCGACCAGCACGGCGTCGGCGCGCTCAAGCTCGCCCGTGAACAGCAGCAGCTCCGCAAGCAGCACGCGCCCCCCTGCGTCGGCCGGGTTGCGGCGGACGTGCTGCCCGGCGGCGGCGACCGCGGGGCCAAGCTGCCCTTGCCGGAACAGCGTACCGGCCTCGTTGCTGGTCATGCTCGTTTCTCCTGATATGAGGCGGGGGTGCGGGGGGCCATGTCAGGCGCCCGCGCCCGGCGCCGCGAAGCCGGTGACGAGCCGGAACGTGGTCGATACGTCGTCGAGCTGGTAATACGGCTGCAGGTGGATCACGCAGCCGAAGGAGCCGGGCTTGCCCGGCAGCTCCCGCACCTGCACCGAACTCGACACCAGCGGATGGCGTGCCCGGCTGTCCGAGGTCGTCGCCTGGTTCGCGTTGGTGTAGCCGGACAGCCATTTCCGCAGCCGGCGCTCGATCTCCCCCGCGTCGGAAAAGGAGCCGGTGAGGTCCCGCCCGATGGCCTTCACGTAATGGGCGAAGCGGGACGCGCAGAGCATGGCGCTGATCTGCGCGGAGATGCGGCGGTTGGCCTGGTAGGGCGAAGGCTCCCGGCCCGGCGTGTCCGGCTGCCTTGCCTGAAGGCTGTGCACGGAGGCGAACGCCGCGTCGCCGTACGGCAGGGTGTTGAGCGGCATCAGCCCGGCCAGCACCAGGTCCCGCTCCTGCCGGTCGGTCAGCGCGAGGTCGAGCGAGGCGCGGCCCCACCCGGTGTCCGCGCCGAACACGAAACCGTCCTGCGGCAGGTCCAGCACCAGCCCGCCGCCGACGCGGTCCGTGCTGACGCCGCGGACGTCGGCGGGCCAGTTGTGCGCGAGGTGCGCCCGCCCGGCCGTGGCGGCGAAGGCGTAGCCCGCGACGAACCAGGGCCGCTCCGCGGCCGTCGGCGCGTGCTCCTGGTACCAGAGGCTGCCGAGGTGCGCGGACCAGCGCGGCCGGGCCAGGATGCGCGGCATGGTGACGCACAGGAACCGGGCGTCCTCCCGCGCGGCCAACCCACGCCAGCGCCGGTACTCGGCGCCGTCCAGCAGCGCCGCCACGTCATGCGACAGCACGAGGTCGTCGAACTGGTCCACGCCCAGCAGCGCCGGCGACGCGGCCAGGACGGTCGGGACGAACGCCGCCGCCGCCACGCTGGCCAGCCCCGCCATCACCGACACGTCGTCCACCGGCGCCAGGCCGCCGTCCGCCCGAGGCTCCGGACGGTGCCGCACCTCGTGGTCGATGACCAGGAGGCCGAACGGCTCGCCGCCCGCCTGGCCGAACTCGTTCTCATAGACCATGCGGAACACGTTCGACTGGTCGAACTCGACGGCGCGTGCGAGGTCCCGCTCCAGCTCCCGCCAGGCGGCGGACAGCACGGCGATCTTGAGGCGCCGGCCCGGCTCGAACCGCCGCACGAGCCAGGCGAGGCCGCGCCAGGAGCCTTCGAAGCGCCGGAGCCGCGGGTGGTGCAGCACGGCGTCGAGCTGAAGC
>CAXTTB010000700.1:1789-2156 GCA_964246905.1 uncultured Acetobacteraceae bacterium
GCGCGAGCAGCCGGTCGATGGCCGCTAGGTCTTGGTCGACCAACCCGCGCAGCCGCCCGGGATCGAGGCGCAGCGCCGCCGCAAGCTCGGGACCGAACCACCGGGCGAGCGCGCCCTGATCGTCCCGCAAGAAAGCAGCCAAGTCGTCGCCGAAGCACGCTGCCTCCGGACGGCTATGCCGCCCGGACAGCATCGCTTCGCGCAACGCCGGCTCCGTCATGGTGCTGCTGGACATGCCCGTGCTGGACATGATCGGGCGCTCAGGCGCGTTCCGGGATGCGCGCGACCATGCGCAGGCTGGTCGTCAGCTCCTCAAGCTGCAGCCAGGGGCGCATGTAGACGACGGCGTTGTACGCGCCGGGCCGGA
>CAXTTB010000701.1:0-2155 GCA_964246905.1 uncultured Acetobacteraceae bacterium
CCCTCATGTGCCACCACCGCCTATCCCCCACCACGCCGCGAGGTCCCTCATGCCGGATGCCAGCCCGATTCCCAAAGGCACCCTCATGCAGGGCAAGCGCGGCGTCGTCATGGGTGTGGCGAACGACCGCTCCATCGCCTGGGGCATCGCCGCCGCCTGCGCGGCCCAAGGGGCGGAGCTTGCCTTCACCTACCAGGGCGACGCGCTGGGCAAGCGGGTGCGCCCCCTGGCCGAAAGCGTCGGCAGCCCGCTCACCGTGCCCTGCGACGTGTCGGACGACGCCAGCATCGACGCCGCCTTCGCCGCCATCGGCGAGGCCTGGTGCCATGACGGCCCGGGCATCGACTTCCTGGTGCACGCCATCGGCTGGGCGGACAAGACGTATCTGCGGGGCAAGTATCTGGACACGCCGCGGCAGGCGTTCCTGGTCGCCATGGACATCTCCTGCTTCTCCTTCACCGCGGTCGCGCAGCGCGCCGTGCCCCTCATGCGGCCCGGCGGCTCCCTGTTGACGCTCACCTACCTGGGCGCCGAGCGCGTCATGCCGCACTACAACGTGATGGGGGTGGCGAAGGCGGCGCTGGAATCCTCCGTGCGCTACCTCGCGGCGGACCTCGGCGGCCAGGGCATCCGGGTCAACGCGCTGTCCGCCGGGCCGATGAAGACGCTGGCGGCCAGCGGCATCGGCGATTTCCGCTACATCCTGCGCTGGAACGAGTACAACGCGCCCATGGAGCGCAACGTGGCGCTGGAGGAGGTGGGCGGCGCCGGGCTGTACCTGCTCAGCCCGCTGTCCTCTGGCGTGACCGGGGAGGTGCACCATGTGGATTGCGGCTACCACGTCGTCGGCATGAAGAACCCGGCAGCGCCGGACATCCATGTGGCCGGCAATTCCTCCTGAGCGTCCCGAGGACCTGAAACCCCGCCCATGAGCCACAACACCTTCGGCCGCCTGTTCCGCGTCACCACCTGGGGCGAAAGCCACGGACCCGCCATCGGCTGCGTCGTCGATGGCTGCCCGCCCCGCCTGCCGCTGACCGAGGCCGACATCCAGCCCTGGCTCGACCGCCGCCGCCCGGGCCAGTCGAAGTACACCACGCAGCGCCAGGAGCCGGACGAGGTCCGCATCCTGTCGGGCACCATGGACGGCCTGACCACCGGCACGCCCATCGCGCTCGAGATCCAGAACGTCGATCAGCGCAGCCGCGACTACGGCGACATCGCCCAGCAGTTCCGCCCGGGCCATGCCGACCTCGCCTACGAACTGAAATACGGCATCCGCGACCACCGCGGCGGCGGACGCAGCAGCGCGCGGGAGACCGCGATGCGCGTCGCCGCCGGCGCCGTCGCGCGCATCGTGCTGGGCGGGCAGGTGCGGGTGCGCGGCGCCATGGTGCAGATGGGCGCCCACGTCATCGACCGCGCCCGCTGGGATTGGGACGCCGTGCATGGGAACCCGCTGTTCTGCCCGGACCCGGTGGCTGCCGCCGTTTGGGAAGAGCAATTGGCGGCGATCCGCAAAGCCGGGTCGAGCGTGGGCGCCGTGATCGAGGTGGTGGCGGACGGCGTGCCGCCGGGCCTGGGCGCGCCGATCTACGGCAAGCTCGACGCGGACATCGCCGCGGCACTCATGGGCATCAACGCGGTGAAGGGCGTGGAGATCGGCGACGGCTTCGCGGCGGCTGCCCTGGAGGGCGAGGGCAACGCGGACGAGATGCGGATGGCGGACGGGACCGTGCAGTTCGGCTCCAACCATGCGGGCGGCGTGCTGGGCGGCATCTCGACCGGGCAGCCGGTGGTGGCGCGCTTTGCGGTGAAGCCCACCAGCTCCATCCTGGTGCCGCGCCAGGCGGTGGACCGGATGGGGCGGGACGTGGACGTGGTGACGCGCGGGCGGCATGATCCTTGCGTCGGCATCCGCGCCGTGCCGGTGGGCGAGGCGATGCTGGCCTGCGTGCTGGCGGACCACCTGCTGCGCCACCGGGCACAGGTGCCGGACGCGCCGGAGGTGGCCCGTCTCCCGCGCAACTGACCGCGCAACTGGTCGTGGAGGCCGCGGCATGGCCGCAGGGTCATCGCGTTTGGAGGACGCTTGGGAACGGCAAGGCCAGGGCGCTGCCCCGCACGCGCGAGGCTAGGGTCCTGATCTGGCTTG
>CAXTTB010000702.1:0-1385 GCA_964246905.1 uncultured Acetobacteraceae bacterium
GGGCGTGCCGGACCGGCGCCGCGGCGCCCATGCGGCGGACAGCGCGGCGCTGGCGCCGCTCGTCGCCGCCGCCGTGCGTCCCGGCGACGCCGTGCTGGTCAAGGGCAGCCTCGGCAGCCGGATGCGCCTGGTCGTCGCAGCACTTGAACACGCGGGAGCGCCGGGCTGATGCTGGCCACCCTGTCCCGCCTGTCGTCCGAGCAGTTCGTCTTCGCGAACCTGTTCCGCTACATCACCTTCCGCTCGGGGGCCGCGTGCCTCACGGCGCTGTTCATCAGCTTCCTGCTGGGACCCATGGTGATCCGCTGGCTGATCTCCGTGCAGCGCGGCGGCCAGCCGATCCGCACGGACGGCCCGGCCCGGCACCTGATCGAGAAGAAGGGCACGCCCACCATGGGCGGCGTGCTGATCCTCGCCTCGCTCACCATCTCGACCCTGCTCTGGGCGGACCTCCGCAACGGCTATGTCTGGGCGGTGCTGCTGCTGACGCTCGGCTACGGCGCCATCGGCTTCTGGGACGACTTCCTCAAGCTGACCCGGCGCAACACCAAAGGGGTGTCACCGCGTGGCAAGCTCGTGGCGCAACTGCTGCTCGGGCTTGGCTGCGCCGTCTGGATCGTGCTGCTGACCCGGGAGCCGCTCGGCACCTCCTTGACGGTGCCGGTGTTCAAGGAGGTGCTGATCCCGTTCGGCCTGCTGTTCCCGCTGGTCGGCATGGTGGTGATGGTCGGCAGCTCCAACGCGGTCAACCTGACGGACGGGCTGGACGGCCTCGCCATCGTGCCGACGATCATCGCGGCGGCGGTGTTCGCGCTGATCTCCTACCTCGTCGGCAACCGGGTGTTCGCGGACTACCTGCAGCTCCATCCGGTGCCGGGCGTGGGCGAGCTGGGGGTGTTCCTGGCCGCGCTCGTCGGCTCCGGCCTCGGCTTCCTGTGGTTCAACGCGCCCCCGGCGGCGGTGTTCATGGGCGACACCGGCAGCCTGGCGCTCGGCGGCGCGCTGGGCGCCGTGGCGGTGGCGACCAAGCATGAGATCGTGCTGGCCATCGTCGGCGGGCTGTTCGTGGTGGAGACCGTCAGCGTCATCGTCCAGGTGTTCTGGTTCAAGCGCACCGGGCGCCGCGTGTTCCTGATGGCGCCGCTGCACCACCACTACGAGAAGAAGGGCTGGTCGGAGCCGACCATCGTGATCCGCTTCTGGATCGTCTCCATGATCCTGGCGTTGGTGGGCCTGGCCACCTTGAAGATCCGATGAGCGCCTTTCCCCCCGCCCTGTTCGCCGGGCGCCGCTTCGCCGTGGTCGGGCTGGGCCGCAACGGCGGGCCTGCGGCGCGCGCCCTGCTCGCCATGGGGGCCGAGGTCTCCGTGTGGGACGACCGGCCC
>CAXTTB010000702.1:1395-2148 GCA_964246905.1 uncultured Acetobacteraceae bacterium
CCGTTGCACGACCCGGCGCTCGGCCTCGCCGGGTTCGAGGCCCTGGTGCTCAGCCCGGGCATCCCGCACGCCCTCCCCGCGCCGCACCCGGCGGCCCTCGCCGCGCGCCGGGCCGGCATCCCGATCCTGTCGGACGCCGAGCTGCTGTTCCGGGCGGTGCGCCGGGCCGGGTCGGGCGCGCGCTTCGTCGGCATCACCGGCACCAACGGCAAGAGCACCACGACGGCGCTGCTCGCGCATATTCTCTCCGAGGCCGGCATCGACTCGGCGGCAGGTGGCAATCTGGGCACCCCGGCGCTGGCGCTGCCGCTTCGCGGCGGCGCCGGCGGTTATGTGTTGGAGCTGTCGGGCTACAAGCTGGCGCGCCTCGCCACGCGGCGCGTCGCCGCGGCGGCCCTGCTGAACCTCAGCCCGGACCACCTGGACCGGCATGGCGACATGGCCGGCTACATCGCGGCGAAGCGGGCCGTGTTCGACCGGCAGCAGGCCGATGACCTCGCGGTGGTCGGCATCGACGACGAGGACAGCCTGGGCGTGTCGCGCACGGTCAAAAATACTCGCCTTGTCACAATTTCGGGACTGCGCCCGGCGGATCTGTGGTGTGATGGCGGCATCCTGCGCGACCGCAGCGAGGCCCTCATGCCCATGGACCAAGCGCCCGCCCTGCCCGGCCCGCACAACGCGCAGAACGCTGCCGCCGCCGCGGCGCTGGCCCTGTCGCTCGGCGTCTCGCGTGGGGCGGTGGTCACAGGG
>CAXTTB010000703.1:0-2145 GCA_964246905.1 uncultured Acetobacteraceae bacterium
CTGGGCTGGGCGGCGGCGCCGCTGACGCTGGCCTGGATCGTGTTCGCGACCAACGCGGTCAACTTCATCGACGGGCTGAACGGCCTGGCGTCCGGCGTGTCGGCCCTGGCCTGCCTGGCGCTGGCGGCGATCGCCGCGGCTTACGGCGGGTGGTTCGTGTATTTCGCCTCCTTGCTGCTGGCGGCCGGGCTGCTGGGCTTCCTGCCGTTCAACTTCCCGCACGCCCGCATCTTCATGGGCGACGTCGGCAGCCAGTTCTGCGGCTTCGTGCTTGCGGTGCTGGCGGTGGCGGCCGGGCGGTTCCAGGGGGTGGACCTATCGGTGCTGCTGGTGCCGATGCTGCTGTCCGGCGTGCTGTTTGACGTGGCGTTCACGCTGGTCCGCCGGGCGCTGGCCGGGGACCGGCTGACGGAAGCGCACCGCAGCCACCTGTACCAGGTCGCGCATCGGTCCGGCATGGATGCCGTGTCGATCACCCTGGTGCATTGGGGGTTCGTGCTGTGGGGCGGGCTGTGCTGCGTGCTGTTCATCGCAGCCCGAGGGGCGGCGAAGCCGCTGCCGGTGCTGCTGGTGCTGCCGCCGCAGTTTGCCTGGACGGCGTTCGTCGTGCTGCGTGCGCGCCGCGCGTCGCTTGGGCGCTGGTAGCGGCCTCGCCGATCTGGCGCCATCGATCCCGGCGCACTGGACCGCTCCAGGATGGTCTTGCCTAGACTCCTATCGTTTCTGTTCTCTCATCCCATGATACTGACCGGGCTGTGGCGCGGATCGCGCGGGTGTCCGGGCAGATCAGCGAAAGGCCGCCGGCAATGGCGGCTCTACTGGCTTCAATGCCAGCATTGCTGATCTGATGCCCCCTGACGCGGCAAGAGGTCACGGCGCGTTGGCCGCAAACGGCATGGAGGGCGGCTTGGCCAAGCCGCACCCGTTCCGTGCCAACCCCGGTGGCCGTCAGCCTATCGCAGGACCTAGCCGGCCTGCGCCTTGCGCGACGGCTCATGGGCGCCGCTGGCGGCGGCCGGCTTCTTCGCGGTGGCGGTCGCCTCCACCATGATGCCGCGCAGGTCGCGCAGGAACGCCTGGCCCTTGAGCGTCCGCTGCACCAGCACGCTGCGGCGGTCCATCGGGTCCACCTTGCGGCGCGCGAGGTCCAGCTCGCCCAGCCGGTCGAGCGCGCGGGTGATGGCGGGCTTAGACACGTTCAGGTCGGACGCCAGGCCGCGCACGGTATGCGCGCCGTCCTGCAAGTAGCACGTCAGGAACACCCCGAGCTGACGCGCGGACAGGTCGGGGCCGTCGCGCCGCACAAGGGCAACGATGGTGTCACGGAGGATGCCGACTGACTGGTCGGCGGTTTGGTTGGCTGCCACGGTTCTAGTCCTTTCCTGCAAAGGGCACTTCCTTCGCCCAAGCAACATTCGTTCGGAACGGCAAAGCGGTAACGCGGCGTCACCGAATCGTTTTTAATTGGTGACACAACGGATCGTTAACAGTGATATGCAACAAATCCAGTACCGAAAACGATCACACAACAGTCATTCGGCCGTTTAAACGGCTTTGTTAACGCGATTTAATGTTTCGACCGCCGAAAACAGCGCGCGAAGCCCCAAAGCCTCCCCGCCCTCCGGCCGTCCGGGGCGGGTTTGGTCGTTCCAGGCATAGGTGTCGAGGTGCGCCCATGCTGTTCCAGGCGCAATGAACCGCTGCAGAAACAGCGCCGCAGTGATCGCGCCGGCCATCGGCTTGCTGGACACGTTGCTCAGGTCGGCCACCGGGCTGCCGAGCCAGCCGTCGTAGCCGGCCCAGAGCGGCAGCCGCCACACCGGGTCGGCGCAGGTCCGGCCGGCGGCCAGCACGGCCTCCGCCACCGCGTCGCCCTCCGGCGTGTGCGGCGCGAACAGGGCCGGCAGGTCCGGGCCGAGCGCCACCCGCGCCGCCCCGGTCAGCGTCGCGGCGTCGAGCAGCAACGCGGGCCGCTCGGCCGAGGCCTCCGCCAGCAGGTCGCACAGCACCAGGCGCCCCTCCGCGTCCGTGTTGCCGACCTCGACGCTGAGGCCGCGCCGGGTGCGCAGCACGTCCAGGGGCCGCATCGCCTCGCCCGACACCATGTTCTCGACGCAGCCGCCCCGCACGGCCAGCCGCACCGGC
>CAXTTB010000704.1:0-2140 GCA_964246905.1 uncultured Acetobacteraceae bacterium
GCGACGAGTGCCACATGTCGTTCCACTTCCCGCTGATGCCGCGCATGTACATGGCCATCGCGCGGGAGGACCGCTTCCCGATCACCGACATCATGCGGCAGACCCCGGAGATCCCCGCCAACTGCCAATGGGCGGTGTTCCTGCGCAACCATGACGAGCTGACGCTGGAGATGGTCACGTCGGGGGAGCGCGACTATCTTTGGAACACCTACGCCGCGGACCGCCGGGCGCGCATCAACCTCGGCATCCGCCGCCGCCTGGCGCCGCTCCTGGAGCACGACCGGCGGCGCATCGAGCTGATGAACGGCCTGCTGCTGTCCATGCCCGGCACGCCCGTCATCTACTACGGCGACGAGATCGGCATGGGCGACAACATCTTCCTGGGCGACCGGGACGGGGTCCGCACGCCGATGCAGTGGTCCATGGACCGGAACGGCGGCTTCTCCCGCGCCGACCCGGCGCAGCTCGTGCTGCCGCCGATCATGGACGCCAACTTTGGCTTCCAGGCGGTGAACGTCGAGGCGCAGGCCGCCAACCCGCACTCGCTGCTGAACTGGACCCGGCGGATGCTCGCGGTCCGCAGCCGCCACCGGGCGTTCGGCCGTGGCACGCAGCGGTTCCTCTACCCCCACAATCGTAAGATCCTCGCCTACCTGCGCGAATGGACGGCGGAGGACGGGCACACCGAGACCATCCTGTGCGTCAGCAACCTGTCGCGCACCGCCCAGGCGGTCGAGCTGGACCTGTCGGCCTTTGCCGGGCGGGTGCCGGTCGATATCGTCGGCGGCTCGGTGTTCCCGCCGGTCGGGCAGCTCACCTACCTGCTCACCTTGCCAGCCTTTGGCTTTTATTGGTTCCTCCTGGCGGTCGATGCGCAGTTGCCGTCCTGGCACGCGGCCCCGCCGGAACCGCTCCCGGAGTATGCTACCTTGGTCATGCGCGCCGGCCTCGCCGACATCCTCAACATCCAGGGCCGCGGCGTGCTGGAGCGGGAGGCGCTGCCGGCCTACCTGCCCAAGCGCCGCTGGTTCGCCTCCAAGACCGAGCGGCTGGAGGGCGTGCGCCTGGCCTACGCCGCGCCGATGCCTGGCACCGGCGGCAGCGTGGTGTTCGCGGAGGTCGAGGCCGCCCTGCCCGGCCGCCCCGAACGCTACGTGCTGCCGCTCGGCGTCGCCTGGGAGGACGAGACGGCGGGCGCGCTCGTGCAGCAGCTTGCCCTGACCCGGGTGCGCCGGGGCGCGCGGGTCGGCTACCTGACCGACGCCTTCGCCCTGGACGGCATGGCGCGCGGCATGATCGCCGGCCTGCGCGAGGGCGCGGCGGTGCCGCTCGACGACGGGGAGCTGCGCTTCATCCCGACGTCGCGGATGGCGGAACTGGCCCTGGACGACGCCGCCGAGATCCGCCGCCTGTCCGCCGAGCAGTCCAACTCGTCCCTCATCGTCGGCGATGCGCTGGTGCTGAAGCTCGTGCGCCGCGTGCTGGCCGGGGTGCATCCGGAAGCGGAGATGACGGGCTACCTGACCGAGCGCGGCTTCGGCAACACGGCGCCGCTGTTCGGCGAGGTGGTGCGCGTCGGCGCGGACGGCACGCCGCACACCGTGGGCCTGGCCCAGGGCTTCGTCCGCAACCAGGGCGACGGCTGGACCTATACGCTCGACTACCTCGCCCGCGTGGTGGAAGAGGCGGCGCTGGTCGGCCCGGCGATGGGCGGGCAAGACGCGGAGGCGGAGGCGACCGACATCTTCGCCGCCTATGAGGTGTTCGCCCGCAACATCGGCACCCGGCTCGGCGAGCTTCATGCCGCGCTGTCGCAGCCGACCGACCGGCCGGAGTTCCGCCCGGAGCCGGTCGATGACGCGATCCTGTCCGAATGGGCCGCCGGCGCCGTCGAGCAGATCGAGGGCGCGATGGGAATGCTGCGTGACGTGAAGGACTGGCCGGACGCGGCCGCCGCCCACCAGGCGAAGACCCTGCTCGCCCATGCGGAGGCGCTGTCCGAAGCCGCCGGGCGCCTGGCCCGGCAGGGCGGGGGCGCGCTGAACACCCGGGTGCATGGCGACTTCCACCTGGGGCAGGTGCTGGTTAGCAAGGGCATAGTTCCCTCCGGGAGAGGGTCGGGCTTGAACGCTGGTCAATC
>CAXTTB010000705.1:0-2139 GCA_964246905.1 uncultured Acetobacteraceae bacterium
ATCCCGCCCAGCCCCGACGCGCCGCCGGTGCCGGAGGAAATGCCACCGCCCGGAATGCCGGGGCACATGCCGGGCGAGGTGCCGCCGCCGGCGGTGCTGTAGCCTACTCGGCGGGGGCCTGGTCGCGCGGCAGGAACATGCGCGAGAAGATGTCGCTGCCGGTGAGGTAATGCAGCACGGCCAGGCCCGCGTGGGCGACCAGGTAGGCCCACATCAGATTGCCGAACAGCTTGTGAACGGCCAGCGCGTTGTGCGCGACCGGCGAGCCGGCGGTCCCGAGCAGCCAAACGGTTCCGGTCAGCGTCATGACCGAGACGACCAGCAAGCCCAGCCCATGCACCGCCTCGGCCAACGGACTGTCCCGCTCATCGAGCAACTTGCCGCGCAGGACGCCCTGCGCGTAGTCCCGAGTGTCGGCGACAAGCGCGCGCAGTCGCGGGCCGGAGAACCAGGGGACCAGCGCCGCCAGCGGCGTCTCGCGCCGACGCAGCACCGTCCAGGCCCAAAAACCCGCCACCGTCAGCAGTGCCAGCACCCCGATGTACTGGTGCGTCAGCCACAGCGTACTTGGTTCCTGGCCCGGGCGCGGGCGATGGATGAACTGGCTGCTCACGAGTTGATGGATCACCGCGAGCAGCAACACCAGATGCAGCAGCCTTGTGGCCACGGAACGGCTTACGGTCATCTCCGATGATCCCAATTGCTATACCGGTCGTGGCACCCGGCGCAATTCGCGCGCAACTCGGCCAGATGAGCCGAACGAGGTCACGGACACTAAGCTCGCGATCATCGCGATGGCCAATGGTCGCTGCATCACGCCCCCCGGCAATGATCCCGTCTGACAGAGATCGGATGGACCGGAGATGGCGCGGGGTTTAACGAAGGTTCACGTCGTCCTCGGCCCCGCAGCATGACGGACGCGACCGCCGCCACGCCGCACGGGCCAAACCATTTAGAAGCCCTCGCGCTCCAGGCGCTTGCGCTCCATCTTGCGGGCCCGGCGCACCGCCTCGGCGGCCTCGCGGGCGCGGCGCTCGGACGGCTTCTCGAAGTGCCGGCGCAGCTTCATTTCGCGAAAGATGCCCTCGCGCTGCATCTTCTTCTTCAGCGCCTTGAGCGCTTGATCGACGTTGTTGTCACGAACCAGAACCTGCACTTGGCCGCCTTCTCCTGTCGCTGGGGTGCCGACCATTCGGCACGCGCGCACTCGCGCCGGACGGAGCCCGTCTCGGCGAGGCGGCGGCTGTAGCACAGGATGGGACCTCGCCAAAGGCTTTTGCAGCCGCTATCTGCTGGTCTCCGCAGCAGGGAACGGGACCATGGCCATCCTGAAGATCGCCCGCATGGGACATCCGGTGCTGCTGCAGCGCGCCCAGCCGGTCGCCGAATTGGCGGATCCGGCGTTGCAGCGGCTGATCGACGACATGATCGAGACCATGGAGGACGCGTCGGGCGCCGGCCTCGCGGCGCCCCAGGTGCACGTCTCGCTGCGCCTGTTCGTGTTCCGCGTTCCTGCGGCCCGGGTCAGCGGCGAGGACGAGGACGTGGCGATGGGCAACCATGTCGTCGTCAACCCGGAGGTGACGCCGCTGTCGGACGCCGTGCAGGACGGCTGGGAAGGATGCCTGTCGATCCCCGGCCTGCAGGCCTCGGTCCCGCGCGCGGCGCGGATCCGCTACCGCGGGCTGGATCGCCATGGCGCGCCGTTCGAGCGCGAGGCGATGGGGTTCCATGCCCGGGTGGTGCAGCACGAGGCCGATCATCTCGACGGCATCCTGTATCCCATGCGCATGAGCGACTTCACCCAGTTCGGCTTCAACGAGGAGCTCGCCCGGCTGGCCGAAGCGCGGACATGACGGCGCCGCTCGAACGCTCGCCCGAGCGCGATGCCGCGATCCGCGCCATGCTGCCGTTCGTGCCGGAACTGGGCTGGACGCGCGCGGCGTTGCGCCGCGGAATGGCGGCAACCGGCGCCGACCCGCTCGATGCGGCACTGCTGTTCCCCCAGGGTGCGACCGAGATGATCGAGGCCTGGGCCGATCTGGCCGACCGCGACATGGCGGTGGCGGAGATCTCCGAGCCGCGGCTGTCGCGGCGGGTGCGGGCGGTGGTGGCGGTGCGCCTGGCGCAGAGCCGACC
>CAXTTB010000706.1:0-2135 GCA_964246905.1 uncultured Acetobacteraceae bacterium
GGGGGGGGGGGGGGCGGGGGGGGGGGGGGGGGGGGGGGGGGGGGGGGCCGCCCCCCCCCCCCCCGGGCCGGCCTGGACGCAGCGGCATCGCGAGGCTCGCCTGCGTCGCCGCCGCGGTCAGGGTCTCCGGCATCAGCCCCAGCATCGGCCCGATCCGCGCGATCACCCGGCCGGCGCCCGGCGCGCTGACCGCGCCCGCGGTCGAGTAGCCGCCGGTGCTGGCGTTGCCCTTCGGCTCGTCCAGCATGAAGTACACGGCGTAGCGCGGCGCGTTCATCGGGAACACGCTCATGAAGGCGCTGATGTTGGCGTGCTTGCGGTAGCCGTGGCCCATGGTCTTCTCCGCCGTGCCGGTCTTGCCGCCGACGAAGTAACCCGGCACGTCCGCCGGCTTGCCATAGCCGTCCGTCACCACGAGGCGCATCAGCTTCCGCACCGTGTCCGAGGTCGATGGCCGCATGACCCGGCGCTCCTCGGGCGGCGCGTCCCGCTCCAGGATGGTCGGGCGCAGCATCTCGCCGCCGTTGGCCAGCACCGCCGTGCCGCGCACCACGTGCAGGGGCGAGACCGCGATGCCGTGGCCGAAGCCCACGGTCAGGGTCGCGACCTCCTTCCAGTTCGCGGCGGGCTGCACGATGGGCTGGCCCTGCTCCGGCAGCTCGATGCCGACGCGGGTGAACATGCCCATCGCCTGCAGCCAGCTCCGCTGCCGCTCCGTGCCCACCTGCTGCGCCATGTGCGCGGCGCCGAGGTTGCTGGAATAGGCGATGACCTCGGGCAGGCTGAGCACCCGGTGCTTGCCCTGGAAGTCCTGGATGGTGAAGCGCCCGATGTGGATGTCGTGCGCCGCGTCGAACGAACTCCAGAGCTGCGCCGCGCCGCTGTCCAGCGCCATCGCGGCGGTCTGCAGCTTGAAGGTGCTGCCGGGTTCGTACATGCCGGTGACGGCGCGGTTGAACCGCTGCTCGGGCGGCGCGTCGCCTGCCTGGTTGGCGTCGAAGTCCGGCAGGCTGACCATGGCGACCACCTCGCCGGTGTGCACGTCCATGACGATGCCGCAGGCGCCGATGGCGTGGAACTCCGCCATGGACTGCGACAGCTCGTCCCGCATCGCCGCCTGCACCCGCACGTCGATGGACAGCCGGAGCGGCTCCACGCTGTCGCGCAGGCGCTGGTCGAAGGCGCGCTCGACGCCTGCGATGCCGCGCGCATCGACATCGACGCCGCCCAGCACGTGCGCCGCCACCCGGCCCTGCGGGTAGCGCCGGCGCTCCGTCGATTGGAAGTACAGTCCGGGGATGCCGAGGTTGTTGACCGCCAGGTGCTCGGCGGGCGTCAGGTTGCGGGCGAGATAGACGAACTGCTTCTCGCTGGCCAGGCGGGCGCGCACCACCTCCAGGTCGAGGTGCGGCAGCACGGATTTCAGCTTCCGCGCGGCGTCGTCGGTGTCCATCATCTCGCGCGGGTTGGCGTACAGCCCGGCGGTGGGGAGCGAGATCGCCAGGATCTCGCCGTTGCGGTCCACGACCATCGCCCGGGTGTGCGGCCCGGGGTCGCGCGGCGGTGCCGGCAAGGCGCCGGCCAGCCCCGATGCGGCGCCGTCCGGGTCGGGGATCTGCGTGAAGCGGTCCAGCCGCTTCGACGCCACCGGGAACAGCACGGTCGCGCCCGCCAGCTTGAGGGCGACCGCGCCGAACAGCATGAGGAAGCCCAGGGAAGCGATCACCAGACGCCCGCGTGTCTTGTCCATCGCGCCATGGGGCGTTTTGTCCATCGCGCTGTGGCGGGACAGGTCGGACGCGGGGACGGGCCGGCCGGCCGCGTCCCGCTGCGGCCCGCGCGGAGCCGGGTGCTGCGTATCGGGACGGGGATCGGGAGGCGTGTCGGTCATGTGGACGAACCCATCACTCAGCGCGCGTTACCGCCGGACGCGGCCATGGCCGACCCGTACGGCACAGGCGGCGGCAGGAGCGGACGGACGCCGCCCAGGACCGACGCCGAAACGGGGGTCGCCATCGGCGGGCTGTAGCCCGGGGCCGGCATGGGGACTGGCACAGGGGCCGGGGCCGGGATGTGCTGCGCCACCCGTATGGGCGCGTCGCCGGATACGTCAGGCGGCGGGGCGCCCATACGGG
>CAXTTB010000707.1:0-2130 GCA_964246905.1 uncultured Acetobacteraceae bacterium
TCCGCCTCCACCCCGGCGGCGCGGAGCCGGCGCACGGCGTCCTGCAGCGCATCCGGCCCGGGGAAGCCCGCGACGATCACCCGACTTTGCCTGTCGCGATCATCTGCCGCATCTCCGCGATGGACACGACGGGAAGGAAGCGCACGAACAGCAGGAACCCGGCCCCGAACAGCCCGAGCGTCCCCGCCAGCGTGCCGAAATCCACCCAGGTCGGCGCGTAGTCGCCCCAGGCGCTCGGCAGGTTGGTCCGGTGCAGCACGGCGACGACGATGCCGAAGCGTTCCAGCCACATGCCCACCACCGCCGAAAGCCCGACCGCCCCCAGCACCCAGGGCCGCAGCCGCATCCCGCGCCAGCACAGCACCAATGGGATCGCGCAGTTCATCGCGAGCGTCAGCCAATACACCGTCCCGTACAGCCCGAAGAGGCGCTCCCCGAACTGCCGCCGCTCCGCCTCGCCGCCGGAGTAGAAGACGTCGAAGGCGTCCATCGCGTAGCAGTACGACACGGCCAGGCTCGCGGTCAGCAGCAGCCGGCCGAGCACGTCCAGATGCCGCCCGGTCACGTAGTCGTGCAGGCCGAGCAGCGCCCGCAGCGGCAGCAGCAGCACCAGCACGACGCCGAAGCCGGACAGCGCCGCGCCGAACACGAAGAACGGCGGGTACTGCGTCGAGTACCAGCCGGGCGTCGCCGCGGCGGCGAAGTCCAGGCCGACGATGCTGTGCACCGACACCACGAGCGGCGCCATGATCCCGGCGATCACCCCATAGGCCGCATGGTAGCGCCGCCACTGCGCCCCGGTGCCGCGGAAGCCGAGCGCCAGCACGCCGTAGAAGAGCTGCGCCCCCCGCCCCCGCGCCCGGTCCCGCAGCGCCGCAAGGTCCGGCATCAGGCCGAGGAACCAGAACACCACGGAGGAGAACACGTAGGCCAGGATGGCGATGAAGTCCCACAGCAGCGGGCTGCGGAACTGCGGCCACAGCGTCATCGTGTTGGGGTAGGGGAACAGCCAGTAGAAGAACCACGGGCGCCCCAGATGGATGATCGGGAAGATCCCGGCGCAGAGGGCGGCGAAGATCGTCATGCTCTCCGCGATGCGGTTGACGGAGGTGCGCCAGGACGACCGCGTGAGGAAGAACAGCGACGACACCAGCGTGCCGCCGGACGCGATGCCGATCCACCAGACGTAGTTGATGAGGTCGAACCCCCACATCACCGGCCAGTCGTTGCCCCAGGCCTGCACGCCCCGGGCGAACAGCGTGCCGACCGACAGCGCGCCCATGCCCAGCATCGCCAGCGCCAGCCCGAACGCCGCCCACCACCACAGGGGCGTGCGCCGGTCCAGCGTGATCGCGGCGATCCGGTCGGTGACGCTCGCGGGGGTCTCGGTCGGAGAAACAACGGTGGAGACGACGGGATCGAAGGGCACGGGATCAGCCCTCCATCGCCGGGCTGGGATTGCGGATGCGCGCCTCGTAGGTGACGCGCGGGTGGGTCTGCTGCTCCGGCAACAGGGCGTAGTCGAGCGGGCTGGCCTTGCGGGCCACGACGGCACTCGCGGGGTCGTTCAGGTCGCCGAAGCTGAACGCGCCGGTGGGGCAAGCGGCCTGGCACGCCGTCACCGCCTGCTCCGGCACGCCGTCGCGGTCGTGCGCGATGCGGGCGGCGGCAATGCGCTGCAGGCAGAAGGTGCACTTCTCCATCACGCCGCGCGGACGGACGGAGACCTCGGGGTTGCGCGACACCGCCGGGCGAGGCTCGGCGCGCGCATAGGGGCCGAAGTTGAAGCGGCGCACCTTGTAGGGGCAGTTGTTGGAGCAGAAGCGGGTGCCGACGCAGCGGTTGTACACCTGGAGGTTCAGGCCCTCCGAATCGTGCACGGCGGCCTCCACCGGGCACACCGTCTCGCACGGCGCTTCCTCGCAATGCATGCACAGCAGCGGCTGGAACACCGCCTGCGCGTCCGGCCCGGCGCCCTCCCAGTAGCGGTCAATGCGGAGCCAGTGCATCTCGCGCTGGTGCACGACGTTCTCCCGCCCGACCACCGGCACGTTGTTCTCCGACTGGCAGGCGACGACGCAGGCGTTGCAGCCGATGCAGGCGTTGAGGTCCACGCCCATGCCCCACTGC
>CAXTTB010000708.1:0-2130 GCA_964246905.1 uncultured Acetobacteraceae bacterium
GATGGCGGCGGCCTCCTGCGGCGGCAGCGGCGACGGCAGGCCGGCGATGCGCTGCGCCACCGCGGTCTTCAGGCCGGAGAAGCTGAAGTCGCACCCCGCCCGGCCGCGCAAGGGCTGCGGGAACGGGTGCCGGGCGGCGTCACCCACCGCGGCAAGCCGCTCCAGCGCCGGGCCGCCGGGCCAGGGCAGGCCGAGCAGTTTCCCCACCTTGTCGAACGCCTCCCCCACCGCGTCGTCGATGGTGCCGCCGAGCCGGCGGTATTGCCCCACCCCGTCCACCGCCACGCACTGGCAATGCCCGCCGGACAGCAGCAGCAGCAGGTAGGGAAACGGCGCACCTCCAGCGGCCAAGCCGGGCAGCCGTGCGGTCAGCGCATGGGCTTCCAGGTGGTTGACCGCCACGAACGGCAGCCCGGCCCCGAGCGCCAGGCCCTTCGCCACCCCGGCGCCGACGATCAGGCCGCCGATGAGGCCCGGCCCGCAACTCGCTGCAACGCCACCCAAATCACCGAATCGCAGGCCGGCGTCGCGCATGGCCTGCTGCACCAGGCCGGGCAGGTGCGCCAGATGGGCGCGGGCGGCGATCTCCGGCACGACGCCGCCGAACGGGGCGTGGTCGGCCTGCTGGCTCAGTACGAGTTCGGACAGGATCGCGCCGTTTTGAGCCAGAACGGCGCAGGCTGTCTCGTCGCAGGACGATTCGATCCCAATTACGGGCTTTCGGGGTCGTGATCCGGTCTGCATCGGTCGGGCTTCCCTCCAACGGCGCGATCTCATAGGACACCTGGATGCCCGACGCCCAGCCTGCGCTCGCCCCTGTGTTGCACAAAAGCCCCGCCCAAGGCGCGCCCAGCCATCATGGCCGCACCCTGCCGCTGCGGGTCGGCACGCGCGGGTCGCCGCTCGCGCTGACGCAGACCCGGCTGTTCCTGTCGCTGCTGACCCGGTTCTGCCCGGTGCTGGCGCCGGGCTACAGCGACGAGCAGGTGTTCCAGCAGCACGTCATCCGCACCACGGGCGACCAGGTGCAGGACCGCTCGCTCGCCGAGATCGGCGGCAAGGGGCTGTTCAGCAAGGAGATCCACGAGGCGTTGCTGGACGGGCGCATCGACTTCGCGGTGCACAGCCTCAAGGACCTGGAAACCGAGATGCCGCCCGGCATCGTGCTCGCCTGCACCCTGCGGCGGGAGGACGCGCGGGATGCGCTGATCCTCGGCCCCGGCTGCCTGCCGCCCCAGTCCGGCGACCCGCTCGCCGTGCTGCCGCCGGGCGCCGTGATCGGCACCAACTCCCTGCGGCGGCAGGCGCAGTTGCTGCACGCCCGGCCCGACCTCCGCATGGAGCTGCTGCGCGGCAACGTGCAGCCGCGGATCGCCAAGGTGATGCGCGGCGACTGCACCGCGAGCCTCTTGGCGCTCGCCGGGCTGCGCCGCCTGGGGCTGGAGACGGAGGCGGTCGTGCCGCTCGACCCCGATGCGGTCGTGCCCTCGGCCGGGCAGGGCATCGTGGGCATCACCGTGCGCCGCGACGACACCGTGCTGCGGGAGCTGCTGGCCGGGATCGAGGACCCGGAAGCGCGCGCCGTATCGACGGCGGAGCGCAGCCTGCTGGCCTCGCTGGACGGGTCCTGCCGCACGCCCATCGGCGGCCATGCCCGGTTGCTGCCAGCACCGAATGGGCAGGTGCCGCGGCTGCATTTGACGGGCCTCGTGGCGCGGGCGGACGGGTCGTTCCTGTTGAAGCGCGGCATCCACG
The DNA here is from genome assembly GCA_964246905.1 of uncultured Acetobacteraceae bacterium. GTDB lineage: Bacteria > Pseudomonadota > Alphaproteobacteria > Acetobacterales > Acetobacteraceae > CAHJXG01. Next base: position 1,756 of record CAXTTB010000708.1, read on the forward strand.
GCTCGGCGGACGACGCGGCACGGCTGGGCGCCGAGCTGGGCGCCAGCCTGCGGGCCGACAGCCCGCGCGATATTTTTGGCTGAAGGCGTCTTGGTCACGCGCCCCGAGCCGGGCGCGTCCGAGACGGCCCGGCGCCTGCGGGCGCTGCATCGCGAACCCATCCTGGCGCCCCTGCTCCGCATCCGCCCGCTCGTGCTGGCGCCGTTCGGCGCGGTGGGCGCGGTCCGCCGTCGCGTGGCCCACCGCCAGCAACGGCGTATCGTGCAGGCTGGCCGGCAGGACCGGCACGGCGTTGCCGCTCGTGACCAGCACCGAGCCCACCGCGCCGAAGGGCGCGAGCGCGAGCGGGCGGATGCGGAGTAGGGGCGCCAGGAT
>CAXTTB010000709.1:0-2125 GCA_964246905.1 uncultured Acetobacteraceae bacterium
GCGGGCCGCCGCCCAGGCCGCCCTCGCTCGGCAGCAGGCGATCAGCAGCAGGCCGGTCCGGTGCCGCGGCCGCCGCGCGATGAACGCCGGCAGCACGAGGTAGGCGGCGGCGCAGGCGCCGTGAAGGAGCTGCTCCGTCGGCATCGCCCTCAGCGCGAGCCTTCCTGGAACAGGATGACACGCACGGTGGAGACCAGGATGGCGAGGTCGAGCAGCACGCCGCGGTGCTTCACGTAGTAGAGGTCATAGGACAGCTTGACCCGCGCATCCTCGACCGAGGCGCCGTAGGGGAAGTTCACCTGCGCCCAGCCGGTGAGGCCGGGCTTGACCCGGGCGCGCTCCCGGTAGTGCGGGATCGCCCCTTCGAGCTGATCGACGAAGTGCGGGCGCTCCGGACGCGGGCCGATGAAGCTCATGGTGCCCTGCAGCACGTTGAGCAGTTGCGGCAGCTCGTCGATCCGGGTGCGCCGCAAAAAGGCGCCGACGCTTGTGACCCGTGGGTCGCGCTGCGTGGCCCAGGCCGGGCCGCGCGCCTCCGCATCGGCCCTCATGCTGCGGAACTTCAGCAGCGTGAACGGGTGCCCGCCGAGGCCCACCCGCTCCTGCCGGTACAGCACCGGGCCAGGGCCGCTCAGGCGCACGGCCAGGGCCACGAGCAGCATGAGCGGCAAGGTGGCCGCCAGGAAGGCCAGGCTGATGGCGACGTCGCCTGCCCGGCTCAGCAGGTCGGCCACGCGGTGCGGCGCGTCGAGGCCGGCGACCCAGGCGGCGTCGATGCCCGACACGTCCACGCGCTTGAGGCAGCGCTCCCAGAACTGCGCCTCGGTCGCCAGGGTGACGCCTTGGGCGGCGTAGCCCGCCTGCTCCCGCGGGGGCATCGCCAGCAGGGCGGACCGCGGCAGCACGGCGTCGCGTATGCCGGCCGCGCGCAGCCGGGCCGGCCCGGTGTTCGCGGCGGGTCCCACCACCACCTCGAAGAACCCTTCGTGGCCGCCGCGGATCGCAGCAACGGTGGTGGCCATGGCGCTCGGCGGGCCGAGCAGCGCAATGGGGCGGACCAGCAGGTTGGAGCGCACGGCCGCGAGGAACAGCAGCCGGGTCGCGAACAGGGCGGCGATCCAGGCGGCGCCGACCTTGAGCGCCCACAGGGCGTCCGGCCCGGTCCACTGCGCCCCGATGCCGAGCGCCTTGCTGACCAGCCAGACCGCGGGGAAGGCCAGCACGCCGCCGAGGGCGGTGTTGAGCAGCAGCCCCCTCATGCGGCGGAACCCCTCCGGCCGGTAGAGGCCGATGGCGAAGGCCGTGAACCCGCTGGTGAGCGCCAGCACCAGCGAGTGGTTCACCACGACCGGCTGCACGCCGGCGGCCAGCGGGCCGGTGCTGAGGAGGACGTAGGCCAGGCTGAAGGACAGCACGAGTTCCAGCAGCCAGAGCGCGACCATCTCGGGTGAGATATGGTTTTCCACGAAGCGCGTCATTTCAGCCCCGCGGAACACGTTTCGTTAAAATTAAATGTTTGAAACCGGAACATCATCCTGACCATCCCGGTTGAATACCACTGCCACGGCCGGCCAAACCACATCCACAGGCCCCAATTTGACGGTTTATAGCAAACGCGCGGTACCCCGTTCCCGCGCACCGCCGACGCCGCCGGCCCCTTTAAACGTTCCGCATCCATTTCGCAACGTTAACGTAACATGACCCGCCGTGTGCTGGTTGGGACCGCAGACCGGGCAGCAACGTTTGGCTGGTCGGCATATTGCGAAATGTTCTCTGCAACGAATTGGGGACCAGCGTGAAAGCGTGGCTTGCAGCGCACGCCATGCTCCAAGACCCGGCAACATGTGGCCTGACCGTTACCATACGGATGATAATTGTTGCTGTGGCGCAGGTTTGGTGGGATGGCTGCGGGCCTTGGACAAAGGGACGCCCTTGGGGACGGCGGTGCACAGGCCTGCAAGGGGCGGCGCCCCCGGTCCCGGCGGTCCGCCCGCATCGCGTCACCGGCTGCCCATCGGAACAGAGCACACGGCATCACCATGGCCTCGCAACCCGACCATCTCATCGAACGCGCCGCCGCCCTGCTCAACGCGGGCGAGGCGCTGCGCCCGCCCGGGGTTCCGTC
>CAXTTB010000710.1:0-2124 GCA_964246905.1 uncultured Acetobacteraceae bacterium
GGCGGACCCGGCAGCGCCACCACGGTGCTGTCCTGGCTCGGCTACCTCACGGCGTTCCAGTTCTTCAAGTTCGGCGAAGGGGCGGCGATCCTCTACGTCCTGACCCTGCTGAGCTTCGTCCTGGCGGTCCTGTACTTCGCCGTGTTCGGCCCGCGGCGCGCGGCGCCGGTGAGGGCGGATGTGCTGGCGGCCTTGCCCGGCGGCCAGGGACGGAGACAGGGGCGGCACGGCATGGCGGTGCTGCCGCTGTTCCGTCCGCGTGCCCGGTGGCTCCCGCGCCCCGTGGCGCGCGTGCTGGCGCGCGGCGGCTTCTGGGCCGTGGCGCTGCTGGTGTTCCTGTGGTCGGCCCTGCCGGTCGCGGCGCTGCTGCTGATGAGCCTGACGCCTGCCGCTGACCTGATCCGCACCCCCGCCAGCATGGTGCCGAGCGCCATCACGCTCGACAACTTCGTCTCCGTCCTGCTGCCCGGGCGCGTCGCCGCCCAGGCCAGCAGCGTGCAGGCGCAGCGCGTGCCGCTGTCCCTGCTCAACAGCTTCTTGGTCGGCGCGGTCGTCGCTGCGGTCAGCGTCGTGCTGGGCACGCTCGCCGGCTACGCTTTCGCCCGGCACGACAAGGCGCCCGCGTTCCGGTTCTCGCTCTGGGCCTTGCTGATGACCCGCATGACGCCGGGGCTGACCCTGGTGCTGCCGTTCTTCATCGGCTTCCGCGCCGCCGGGCTGATCGACACGCGCGCGGCGCTGATGGTGTCGTACTGCTCCTTCCTGCTGCCGCTCAGCACCTGGATGATGCGCTCCTATTTCGAGGGCGTGCCGCGCAGCCTGGACCGCGCCGCGCTGATGGACGGCTGCTCGCGGCTCAAGGCGCTGTGGAAGATCCTGCTGCCCGTGGTGCGGCCCGGCATCGTCGCCACCGCGATCTTCTGCTTCCTGGCCAGTTGGAACGAGTTCCTGTTCGCGCTGATCTTGACCTCGACGCCGCGGGCGCAGACCATCCCGGTGATCCTGGCGGGGTTCCTGAGCCAGGCGCAGTTCTACACCTACGGCCCGCTGTTCGCGGCCACCGTGCTGTCCATCGCGCCGCCCGTGGCCGTCGCCTTCCTGTTCCAGCGTTATTTGGTGCAGGGCGCGCTGTCCGGCTCGGTCAAGGGCTGAACAGTCATGGGCTGAACCAGGGGAACCGCATGGCGTCCATCTCGATCCAAGACGTGTCCAAGAGCTACGGGGCGCTGCCGGTGCTGCGGGGTCTCGACCTCGACATCCGGGACGGCGAGTTCGTGTCCTTCCTCGGCCCGTCCGGCTGCGGCAAGAGCACGCTGCTGTTCTGCATCGCCGGGCTGGAGGAGATCGGCGGCGGCGCGATCCGCCTGGACGGGCAGGACATGGGCCGCGTGCCGCCGCGCGACCGCAACATCGCCCTCGTGTTCCAGGACTACGCGCTCTATCCGCACATGCGCGTGCGGGAGAACATCGCCTTCCCACTGCGGCAGCAGCGGCTGCCGGCGGAGGCCATCCAGAAGCAGGTCGCCTGGGCGGCGGAGCTGCTTGGTTTGGAGGCGCTGCTCGACCGCTCGCCGGCCGAGCTGTCGGGCGGGCAGCGGCAGCGGGTCGCGGTGGGCCGCGCCATCGTCCGCAACCCGGCGGCGCTGCTGATGGACGAGCCGCTGTCCAACCTCGACGCCAGCCTGCGCGTGCGGATGCGGACGGAGATCAAGCGCCTGCAGCGCGAGCTGGGCATGACCGTCGTGTTCGTCACCCACGACCAGGAGGAGGCGATGGTGCTGTCCGACCGCATCGCCGTGATGGACGCGGGCGTGCTGCAGCAGTTCGCCGAGCCGATGACGGTGTACCGCGAACCCGCCAACCAGTTCGTCGCGAGCTTCATCGGCAGCCCGCAGATGAACTTCCTCCCCGGCCCGATGGCAGGGGGCGGCATGGCGGCAGCCAGTTGGCTCGGCGGGCGCCCGCACGACCTGTCGCCCACCCGCCGCCCCGGCCCGGACGAGCTGGCCATCGAGGGCACGCTGACCCTGATCGAGCCGGCCGGGCCGGTGACGTTCCTGGACGTGACGCTGGCCGACGGCAGCCTGGTCAAGGCGACCTGCCCCGATCCGCGCACCCACCAGC
>CAXTTB010000711.1:0-2122 GCA_964246905.1 uncultured Acetobacteraceae bacterium
CCCCGGCACAACCGCGCGCCCCGCCCTTTGTTGCAAAAACCAAGCGCCGCCCAGCGCCAGCGACACCACGGCGAGGATCACCGTCGCCAGCGCGTTCAGCTCCGGCGTGACACCCAGGCGCAGCGCGGAGAACACCACCATCGGCAGCGTGCTGGCCCCCGGCCCGGACACGAAGGTCGCCACCACCAGGTCGTCGAGCGACAGCGTGAACGCCAGCAGCCAGCCGGACAGCAGCGCCGGGCCGAGCAGCGGCAGCGTCACCAGGCCGAACGCCGCCCAGGGCGAGGCGCCGAGGTCCATCGCCGCCTCCTCAAGCTCCGACCCCGCGTCGGCGAGCCGCGCCTCGATCACCACGGCGACGTAGGACAGGCTGACCGAGACGTGCGCCAGCGTGATGGTCAGCGCGCCGCGCCCGGCGGGCCAGCCGACCGCCTGCTCCATCTGCACGAACAGCAGCAGCAGCGACAGCCCGACCAGCACGTCCGGCAGCACCAGCCGCGCCGACAGCAGCGCGGCGAACGCGCCCCGGCCACGGAACCGCCCGAACCGCGCCAGCGCATACCCGGCCAGCGTGCCGAGCACCGTGGCGCCCGTGGCCGACAGCGCCGCGATGCGGAGCGACAGCAGCGCCGCCCCGATCAGCTTGCCGTCCGCCCACAGCGCCGCATACCAGCGCAGCGAGAAGCCGGACAGCACGGTGGTGAGCCGGTTCGGGTTGAAGCTGGTCGCAACCAGCAGCAGCACCGGCACGTACAGGAAGGCGTAGCCGAGCAGCAGGCAGGCGTTGAGGAACCAGCCCCGCTTCATTGCCGTGCCCTGAGCGCCACCATGGGCGCCAGCAGCGCCAGCAGCAGCGCGTTCGCCACCGTCGCCGCCATGGGCCAGTCGCGGTTGGAGAAGAACTCGTTCCACAGCGCCCGCCCGATGGTCTGCGCGCCGGGGCCGCCCAGCAGTTCCGGGATCACGTACTCGCCCATCGCCGGGATGAACACGAGGGCGAGGCCGGCGACGATGCCGGGCGCGGACAGCGGCAGGGTGACGGTGCGGAAGGTGGTCCAGGGGCTGGCGCCGAGGTCGGCCGCGGCCTCCTCCAGCGCCGGGTCGCGGCGGGACAGGCGGGCGTAGAGCGGCAGGATCATGAACGGCAGGTAGGCGTAGGTCACGCCGACGTACATCGCGAAGTCGGTGTAGAGCAGCCGCAATGCCGGAAGGCCCATGGCCTGCAGCCCGGCGTTGATCCAGCCCTCGTCGCGCAGCAGGCCGATCCAGGCGGTGATGCGCAGCAGGAACCCGGTCCAGAACGGCAGCATGACGGCGAGCAGCAGCAGGGAGCGCCAGCGGTCCGGCGCGCGGGCGATGGCCAGCGCCATGGGGTAGCCGAGCAGCAGGCAGAACACGGACGACACCCCGGCCACCGCAAGGCTTTTCAGCGCCGCGTCCAGGTAGAAGGCGTCGTCGGTCAGCGCCGCGTAGTTGGCCGGGTCCGGCGGCCGCAGCAGCGGGGTATAGGGCGGCACGCCGGGGATGGAGGTGGAGAACGACAGCGCCGCCACGATCACCACCGGCAGCGCCACGAACAGCAGCAGCCAGAGCCAGACCGGCGCCAGCACGGCGGAACGGTTCATCTGGAACGGCTCATTCGGGCAGCAGCACGCACGCCTCGGGCGGCCAGGACACCGCGACGGCGCTCCCCGGCGCGAGCAGCCCGGCGCCCACGCCATCCGCCAAGGGCTGCGACACCAGCAGGGTCGCGCCGCCGTGCAGCCGGACATGGTGGTCCATGGTGCCGCCGCGGTAGGCGCTGTCCGTCACCGTGCCCGGCGCCGTGTTCACGCCCCGCGCCGCGCCGTCTGCCGTTTCCGGGGCGATCCGCAGCCGCTCCGGCCGCAGCGCCACGTGCAACGCGCTGCCGGCTGCGGCGGGCGCCGGCCCCGCGGCCTGTGCCGGACCGATGCCATGGAGGTCCAGCACCGCCACCGGCCCGGCGGTCCGCACCGTGCCGGGCAGGATGTTCGCCGCCCCCATGAAGCCCGCCACGAAGCAACTGGCCGGGCGCTCGTAGATCTCGGCCGGCGTGCCGACCTGGGCCAGGCGCCCCGCGTGCAGCAGGCCGATCCGGCTC
>CAXTTB010000712.1:0-2118 GCA_964246905.1 uncultured Acetobacteraceae bacterium
TCCTCGACCAGCGTGTTCCACTCGCCGCAGGCGTCGCAGCGCCCGGCCCATTTGGGATACACGGCGCCGCAGCTCTGGCAGACGTAGCGAGCGGCCGGCTTAGCCACGCCGGGTCCAGCGGTCGGCGAGCAGGAGGGCGGCGAGGAAGACGGTGGTTTCGGGGAGGGGCTGGATGGCGTCGAGGTCCGTAAGCGCAGCTCCCGCGGCATTCACGAGTTCCGCTGCATTTACGAATTCGATGGCGACGGAAAGGTCGTAGTCTGCATGGTGACGGCCGTCTTGCAGCCGCACGAAAGTGTTTGCGATGCTGATAAGTCTTGGGTCCAAAGACTTGGGATTAAGCGAAGCCAATGTCGGCGGCAGAGGCTGGCTCGGAAGGCGGGCGTATGCTTCACATACCTTACGCATCGCCGTATGGTTGTATGCGCGTGCCGCTTGATAACACAGTGCATCGCCGCCTGCAGCAAACAGCCGTGTTCCGTTCGATGTTAATCCATGAAACACTGCGTAATAGGCGGCGGATATGGCCTGCCTCAGCTCGATTTGAGATGGGGCGGCAAATTGCATCTGTGGAGCGAGAGCGGCAATGCCCTGTGGCTTGAAGATCAGGGTTCGCGCATGCTCCTCAAACTCCCGAGCATCCATCAAACGGAAACCGGATGGAAGCCGCGTGCGGCTTCATACCTGAAGTAGGGAAAGCGATCCTCGAATGCATCCAGTAGTTCAGGCGTAAGCGTATCCTGCAACAATCTCACTGCCGTTACCTGGCGCTCGGCTTCTGCACCCCATTCGTTCGGGCCAGGAGCGGTCCTGAACACGACCCAAATGGCTGGATCACCGTCGATGTCGCCCGGTCGCACATCAAAGCCGACGATGAAGTCGGGCAGCTTGTACCGGCCGACAATGTCTCGGACTTTCGCAACAATCGCTTCATCTTTCATGACATCACCATACCCCAACTCACCGCCGCAACTCCATCTGGATCGGCCCCTCCCGCCGCCCGTGGGTGAACTGGTCCACCATCTCGTTTCCGCTGTGCAGCAGGTCCGCCGCCGGCCCCTGCCAGACCAGCTTGCCGCGGAACAGCATCGCCGCCCGGTCGCCGATGCGGGCCGCGCTCGCCATGTCGTGCGTGATCGCGACCGCCGTGCTGCCCAGGCGCTTCACGCAATCGACGATCAGCCCGTCGATCACCGCCCCCATGATCGGGTCCAGCCCGGTCGTCGGCTCGTCGAAGAACAGGATGTCCGGCTGGCCGGCGATGGCGCGCGCCAAGCCGACGCGCTTCTGCATCCCGCCTGACAGCTCCGCCGGCGAGAGGTCGCCGACGCTGGGATCGAGGCCCACCTGCGCCAGGATCTCGCCGGCGCGGGCGCGGGCCTCGGCGCGGGCCGCCTTGTGCTGGGCCAAGAGGCCGAAGGCGACGTTCTCCCACACCGTCAGGCTGTCGAACAGGGCGCCGGCCTGGAACAGCATCCCGATGCGGGCGTTCACCTGCTCCCGCTCCTTGCGCGGCAGGCGCAGCACGTCGCGCCCGTCGATCTCGATGCTGCCGGCGTCCGGCTCGATCAGGCCGAGGATGCATTTCAGCAGCACCGACTTGCCGCTGCCGGAGCCGCCGATCACCACCATCGAGGTGCCGGACGCTACGTCCAAGTCGATGCCGTCCAGCACCGTCTTGCTCCCAAACGCCTTGCACAGGCCGCGGACGCGGATCTTGGGATCGTTCGCCGGAGGACCGCTCATCGGGCGAAGAACAGTTCGGTCAGCACGTAGTCGAAGGCCAGGATCAGGATGCTGGCGGCGACCACGGCGCTGGTGGTCGCGGACCCCACGCCCTGCGCGCCGCCGCGGCTGTTGTAGCCGTGGTAGCAGCCCATCAAGGCGATCAGGAAGCCGAACGTCGCCGCCTTGGCCAGGCCCGCCACAACATCGGTGGTCGTGACGATGTTGAGCGTGTTGGTGAGGTACCCCGACGGGTTGAACCCGAGCTTCACCGTGCTGACCAGGAACCCGCCCGCGACGCCCAATATGTCCGCCACCACCACCAGCAGCGGCACCGCGATCACCCCGGCGAGCAGCCGCGGCGCCACCAGGTACTTCATCGGGTTGGTGGAC
>CAXTTB010000713.1:0-2116 GCA_964246905.1 uncultured Acetobacteraceae bacterium
GTGAGATACCGTCACCTCCAGCAAGTGTTTTCTTCAAGTTTCGGCAAGTTTGATGGCGAACGGCTTGCGGTTTTTGGTGACGCTGTAGGCGGCGTGGAGCAGCTTGCGCATTGCGGCGACGAGGGCGCGCTTGGGTGGTTTGCCGCGCGCGGTAAGGCCGTCGTAGAACAGCTTGAGCCAGGCATTGCGCCGGACCGCGCCCACGACGGGCATCCACAGCGCCCTGCGCAGACGGGCGTTGCCCATCGGCGCACACGCGGCGCGGCGGCTGCCGTTCTTGCCGGACTGCTTGAGGCCGGGCACCACGCCGACATAGGCCGCGAACGCGGCGGCGCTCTTGAAGTGCGCCGGGTCGCCCACGGCGGCAATGATGCGGGCGGCTGTTTGCGGGCCGATGCCGTCGATGCTGAGCAGCAGCTGGCCGACCTCGTTGCGTTCGAGCAGGCCGTCGATGTCGCGCTCGATCTCGACCAGGCGCCTGCGCCACAGGTCGAGATCTTGGCAGATGCGGCGGGCCTGCAGCCGATACGTCGGCCCATGGTGCTGACCGATGGAGCGCTTGGCGGCCTCGATCAGCTGCGTGGCGCGCTCGGCTCCGACCAGGTGGCGCCCGTCGTAGCGCAGCTTGGCCAGCCGTTTCGGCGTGGCGCGGGCGAAGTCGTGCGCGGTGGGGCATTCGGAAAGGAGTGTGGTCGCCAGCATGCTGTCCAGCCCGCGCACGTGTCGGGTGAACTCGGGAAAACCCAGGTCCACCAGGCGGTGGAGCTGGCGCACGCGGTCGTCGAAGTCTTGCCGGATGCGGTCGCGATGGCGGACCAGCTCGCGCAGCGCCTCGGCCGCGGCATCATGCAGCTGCGTGGCTTCAGGACGCTTTTCGAAGGCGAAGCGGGCAACGCCGGTGGCGTCGATCGCGTCGGTCTTGGTGCGCTCCAGCGCGCTGTCCTGGAAGCGCCGGGTCTTGAGCGGGTTGAGCAGGACGACGCTGTGCCCGGCGGCTACAAGGGCGGCGTAGAGGTTCTTCCAGTAATGGCCAGTCGCCTCCAGGGCGACCAGCACAGGCGGCGGCCCGAGCAGGCGCAGCAGCGTGTCGTAGCCCTCCCGGTCCTCGGTGATGGGCACTGGCTTGCCGAGCGGCACGCCTTGCGCGTCCAGACGCGCCAGCATGTGGCGCTCGGACGCGACATCGATCCCAGCAAACATGGCATCCTCCTCCCCAGTGTTGGGCTGAGAGCCTCGGAGCCGGCGTCCATGCCCGCGCTTGTCCAAGCGAGGACGCCTGCAAACCAGGCGCCTCCGGATACCGTCCGGGCCAAGAACGCCGGTCGAAGGCGCCAATCTCACTGCCGAGGACAATGCCTCCACCGCGACGCGGCGACCCTCTCCCAGCGACCGCCGCACCACACTAGCCGAGAGGTGCGCCGGTGAGTGGAAGAGTTACAACCGCGAAGCTGTGCGTTTTGGCCATCTGCGTTCACCGCCACAGCCCTTCGAAGCGCCGTCCTGCGGTGCGGGTGCAGTGGACGGTGTGCCTGGGGTCGCGGTGGCCGAGGTAGTCCTGGATGAGGCGGAGGTCGTAGCCCTTGTTGGCCAGCGCGAAGCCGCACGAGTGCCGCAGCGTGTGCGGATGCACGTCCGGCAAGCCGGCCCGCCCGGCCGGGGCGCCGATGAGGTAGTTGACCGACTGCCGGGTGAGCGGCTGGCCGCGCTCGGAGGTGAACAGCCAGGGCAGCGCGTCGGTGCGGGCGGCGAGATGGCGCTTGACCGCGCGCAGCTCGTCGCCGGCGGCCGGTTGCTCGACCGACAGCCCGCTTTTGAGGCGGCGGACCCACAGCCGGGCGCGGTCAAGGTCCAGCTCGTCGCGGCGCAGGGCCACGGCCTCGCTGACCCGCAGGCCGTGGCGGAACATATGAGCAGCAGCAGGTGGTCGCGCACGCCGTGCCGCCCGTCCTTGGCGGCGTCCAGCAGGCGCGTGACTTCGCCCTCGCTCAGGAAGTCCTTGGCGCGCTCGTGCCCGTCGGCGGCGCCGTCCGGAGCTGTCGCCGCGTCACTCTTTACACTTCGCCCCTTGGGCGGCATCGCCGGCATGGGCAGGAACCCTTGCTGATCCTGCACTCAG
>CAXTTB010000714.1:0-583 GCA_964246905.1 uncultured Acetobacteraceae bacterium
GCATCTCCGCGCGCAGCGCCGTCCCGGTCCATCCCAGCCACAGCAGGATGCCGAGGGCGGCGGCCAGGGCGAGCATCGACCCCCAACGGTTCAGCCGCTGCCTGCGGCGGTCCGGCATCCCCAGTCCATGCATCCGGCTCAGGAAAGGCATCTCCGTACCATACGCGGCATAGCTCAAGAAGTTGTTTCGAATTATGTCAGCGGCGGACGGACGGCCCGGCGGCGCCTGCAACACATTCAAGCATTTCAGCGCAGCCGCCTGCAAAGGAACCCGGGGCACTACACCCGCCCGGCCCGGCCGGCTATATATTAGGACTTGTCCTCCAGGAGTCGCCGTGCCGCCCACCCAGCCTACGCTCGTCACCGGCGCCACGGGGTTCGTGGGGTCCGCCGTCGCCCGTGCCCTGCGCGCCCGCGGCCACCCCCTGCGCCTCCTGGTGCGGCCCGGCAGCGACCGGCGCAACGTCGCGGGCCTGGGAGCCGAGCTGGTGGAGGGCGACCTGCGCGACCCGGCCTCCCTCGCCGCCGCGGTCGCCGGCGGGGGGGGCGGAGCGCGCCGCGGCGCCCGCCGCCCGGGCGGGGG
>CAXTTB010000714.1:593-2115 GCA_964246905.1 uncultured Acetobacteraceae bacterium
GAGCTGGTGGAGGGCGACCTGTGCGATGCCGGGTCGCTCGCGGCGGCGGTTGCCGGGTGCCGCTACGTCGTCCACGTCGCCGCCGACTACCGGCTCTGGGTGCCCGACCCGGCGCCGATGCTGGCCGCCAACGTGGACGGCACCCGCGCCCTGCTGCTGGCCGCCAAGGCGGCCGGGGTGGAACGCATCGTGTATTGCAGCAGCGTCGCCGCCCTGGGCCTGGTGGGCGACGGCACGCCGGGGACGGAGGACACGCCGGTCCGCCCCGGCGGCATCGTGGGCGCCTACAAACGCTCGAAATACCTGGCGGAGCAGGCGGTGCGCGGCCTGGTGCGGGAGCACGCGGTCCCGGCGGTGATCGTGAACCCCTCCACCCCCGTGGGGCCGCGCGACATCAAGCCGACGCCGACCGGCAAGATGGTGCTGGACGCCGCCGCCGGGCGGATGCCGGCCTACGTCGATACCGGGCTGAACATCGTGCACGTCGATGACGTGGCGGCCGGGCATGTGCTCGCGCTGGAGCGCGGACGGATCGGGGAGGCCTACATCCTAGGCGGGCACGACCTCGGGATGCCGGAGGTGCTCGCGCTGGTCGATGACGTGATGGGCCGCCCGACGCCGCGCCGCGCCCGGCTGCCGCGCAGCCTGCTGTGGCCCGTGGCGCTCGGCATGGAGGGCGCCGCCCGCGCCTTCGGCATCGAGCCGCTGGTGACGCGGGAGATGCTGGCGATGGCGAAGAAGCGCATGTTCTTCAGCCCCGCCAAGGCGATGGCCGAACTCGGCTACGCCCCCCGCCCGGCGCGGCAGGCGGTGGCGGACGCGGTGGCCTGGTTCCGCACCGCCGGATGGCTGCCGGCATGACGGCGCTTGCGGTCCTGGTGCTGCTGGCCTGGGCGTACCTGCTGGCCCTGCACGGCCGGTTCTGGCAGGCCGGCCCCATGCTGGCGCCCATGCGCCCGGCGGCGCTCCCCGACGTCGATGTCGTCATCCCCGCCCGCGACGAGGCAGAGGGCATCAGCGACGCGCTGCGCTCGCTCCTGGCGCAGGACTACCCCGGGCGTCTGCGCGTGGTCGTGGTGGACGACGGCAGCGGCGACGGCACCGGGGCGATTGCGCGCGGCCTCATCGACCCTGGCCTGGCCGAGCCGCAACTTCTTGTGCTCGACGGCGAGCCGCGCCCGCCGGGGTGGAGCGGCAAGCTGTGGGCGGTGTCCCAGGGAGTCGCGCGCACGACGGCCGGGCTGGTGCTGCTGACGGACGCCGACATCGTGCATGACCCGGCGCACGTCGCGACGCTCGTGGACAAGGCCGAGCGGGACGACTTGGACCTGGTGGCCGAGATGGTCGAGCTGCGCTGCGCCGGCATGGCGGAGCGCGCGCTGGTGCCGGCCTTCGTGTTCTTCTTCCAACTGCTCTACCCCTTCGCCGCCGTGAACGACCCGGCGCGCAGGACGGCGGCGGCGGCGGGCGGCACCGTGCTGCTGCGGCGCCGGGCGCTGGACCGCATCGGCGGCATCGAGGC
>CAXTTB010000715.1:0-2111 GCA_964246905.1 uncultured Acetobacteraceae bacterium
CCAGTGGGGTCCAGGGGCAAAGCCCATGGCCTTCCTTCACCGCCGGAAACGTGCTGCGCTGCCCCTATGGACCCGACGCAGCTTCCGTTCGACGCAGACGACATGCTGGCGGCGCTCCGCCCTTGGGTGGAGTGCGAAAGCCCGACCCATGACGCCGTCGCGGTAAACCGCATGATGGACCTCGCCGCCCGCGACCTCGCCGTGATAGGGGCGAGGGTGGAACGGATACCGGGCCGCATGGGCTACGGCGATTGCGTCCGCGCGACCTTGCCCCACCGCAGTCCCGGCACGCCCGGGCTGCTGCTGATGGGGCACATGGACACGGTGCACCCGGTCGGCAGGCTCGGCCTCCTGCCCTGGCGGCGGGACGGCGACCGCTGCTTCGGCCCGGGCATCTACGACATGAAGGGCGGCAACCTGCTGCTGCTGGAGGCGGTCCGCCAGCTCGCCCGTGCCGGGATCGAGACGCCGCTGCCGCTCACGGTGCTGTTCACCAGCGACGAGGAGGTCGGCTCCCCCTCGACGCGCGACCTGATCGAGGCGGAGGCGGCGCGGCACGCCGCCGTCCTCGTGCCCGAACCCGGCGGCCCCGGCCATGAAGTCACCACCGGGCGCTACGCCATCGCCCGCTTCAATATCGAGACCGTCGGACGTCCCAGCCACGCCGGCGCCCGCCTCGCCGAGGGCCGCTCCGCCATCCGCGCCATGGCCCGGCGGATCATCGAGATCGAGGAGATGACGACCGACGACTGCACGTTCAGCGTGGGCGTGGTCCGCGGCGGCGAGTGGGTCAACTGCGTCGCCGCCGCCTGCACCGCGCAGGTGCTGAGCATGGCCAAGCGCCAGGCCGACCTCGACCAGGGCGTCGCGCGCATGATGGCGCTCGCCGGCACGGCGGACGACGTGCGCTTCACCGTGACGCGGACCGTGACCCGGCCGGTGTGGGAGCCGGACGCCCGGACGCTCGCGCTGCACGCCCAGGCGGAGGCGGTGGCGCGGCAGGTCGGCATCCCCCTGCCCCACCGCAGCGCCGGCGGCGGCTCCGACGGCAACTTCACCGGCGCCATGGGCATCCCCACCCTGGACGGCCTCGGCGTCCTCGGCGGCGGCGGCCACACGCTGGGGGAGCACCTGCTGGTGGACAGCCTCGTGACGCGGGGACGGCTGCTGGCCGGCCTGCTGGCGACGGTGACGGGCGGCTAACCCACGGCGGCCGAACCAGCAGCGCAGAACGCGTAGGGCGCATAAGCGAAGCGCCATGCGCCGCCCGGCGGCGCGGACGGACGGACGGACGGACGGTGGATGGCGCTTCGCTGATCCACCCTACAATCCCTGGCGACGGTGACGGGCAGCAAACCGGCGGCGGCCGCCCGCGCAAACACAGTATGCAACCTTGACAGCGCCGCCGCGTATGCGTCAGAGTTGTCTCAATTTAAAGATTTATTTGCGTTTTCGATATGATCTTCAATAATCACAGGAGAAACGCCTGATGAAACGCCTCGTCGCCGCCGCAGCCTTGGCCGCCTTGCTGGTCACCGACGCCCAGGCGGCGCCGGCGGGGGACCCCGGCCAGGTGCCGTTCGACGTGAACAGCCCGCAAGTCCAGGAGCAGGCGCGCACGCTGGCCCGCAAGCCGCCGCTCGGCCCGGTGCACGGGCGCCGCATCGCCGAGGACCGCAGCGGGCGCAAACAGGCCGGCAAGGCCTCGTTCTACGCGGCGTCGTTCCAGGGCAAGAAAATGGCCGACGGGCGCCGCTTCAATCACGCCGGCCAGGCGGCGGCGAGCAAGACCCTGCCGCTCGGCACCGTCGCCAAGGTGACGAACACCGAGACCGGCAAGACCGCACAGGTGACGGTCGAGGACCGCGGCCCCTACGTGGACGGGCGCACCATCGACCTCACCAAATCGACCGCGCAGCAGATCGGGCTGGACAGCCATGCCGGCGTCGCCCCGGTGGTCGTGGCGCCCCTCGCGGTGGCGCCGCCGGCCGGCTGCGGGAAGCCCCGCGCCCGCGCGCGCCCCCGCCCCCCTGCGGTGGGGTTGGGCCCCTTCCGCCGTACTTGCCGCCCAGCGCGGGGACGCTGGGCACTACCCGGTGAAGAGCCATTCC
>CAXTTB010000716.1:0-2109 GCA_964246905.1 uncultured Acetobacteraceae bacterium
CCCCTTGGGCGGCATCGCCGGCATGGGCAGGAACCCTTGCTGATCCTGCACTCAGAACCTGTTTGAGTGACTTCAACTTGCGGCGGCATGGACCGGCATTGGGTTGAGCAGGGCTTCGACGCCGGACAGGACGGCCGCGAACGCGATGCGGGCGGCCGAGACGTCGAGGCGTCCAGCGCGATCACGCAGCAGCCCACCCCAGTGCGCGAGCCAGCCGAAGCTGCGCTCGACGACCCAGCGGCGCTCGAGCACGACAAAGCCCTTCTGCCCAGGGTCGCGCTCGACCACACGGTGGCGCATGCCGTGCCCGTTCGACCAGTCCCGGCAGCGTTCGGCGACAAAGCCGCCGTCAAGGACCGCCTCGCGCAGGCTGGGCCACTCGGCCTTGCCGGCGTCGAGCGCAGGAAGCGTGTCGCGCTCCTGGGTGGACGCGGGAACCACGGCGACGGCGAGCCAGGTGCCGTCGGCATCGACCAGCGCCACGCGCTTGCGGCCCAGCACCTTCTTGGCTGCGTCATAGCCGCGCAGGCCGCGCACCGGGATGCACTTGACGGACTGCGTGTCGATGATGCCCAGTCTGGGTTCGGGCTTCCTGCCTGCAGCACGACGCCGCAGGCACGCCACGTCGCACAGCAGCCGGTCGAACAACCCCAGCTCCAGCCATCGGCGAAACCAGCCGTACGCGGTCCGCCACGCTGGGAAGTCGCCGGGCAGGGCGCGCCAGGGTCCGCCGACGCGCAGGTGCCAGGCGATCGCGCCGACAACAAGCCGCACGGGCGTCGCCTTTTCGGCTCGCGCGGTGGGTCCGCCCGCTCCAGCCACCGCGCCATCTCCTCGACAGCACAGGTCGATACCATCTCTTTCAGGACCGCCTCATGGCGTGCCCGATGCGCTTCGGTCCACATCTCTGCTCCCACCCGCCCGGTCGGGCGGACCCTCGTGATCCCCTGAAAGTGGAAATGGGATCGAGGCGCAAACGGGTCACTCAAACAGGTTCTAAGCGCGCGGCGCGCCGGCCGAAGCCTGCGAAGCTCGCGGTGAATGCGACGTTGCGGACCTACGTGCAGGATCGGCTCGCTGGCGTCGTTGTCGCCCCGGGCGGGGCCGCGGTGGCCGGCCCGGCCGTGCCCTGGAAGGGGCGCCGGCATGGGCGACGGCAGAACCGGCGGTGGGCTGCGGCGTGGAGCTTGCAGCAGATTGCCCAGCGCCTGCGGCTCGACTTTCCCGGGGACGAGACCATGCGGATCAGCCACGAGGCCATCTACCAGGCGCTCTACATACAAGGCCGGGGAGCGCTGCGCCGCGAGCTGACGGCCTGCCTGCGCACAAGACGGGCGCTGCGGGTGCCGCGGGCGCGCACGCGCGGGCGGGGCAAGTCGTTCGTCACCCCGGAGGTCCTCATCAGCGAGCGCCCGGCGGAGGCAAACGAGCGCGCGGTGCCAGCAAAACCGCGGAGCGGTTTGCGCGGGGTCACTGGGAGGGGGACCTCATACTCGGCCTCAACCGTCCGGCCATCGGCACCCTTGTCGAGCGCGCGGTGCCAGCAAAACCGCGGAGCGGTTTGCGCGGGTTCACAATGCTGCTGCACCTGCCGCCGATGGAGGGTCACGGCACGGGGGTCCGGGAGAAGAACGGCCCCGCGCTCGCCGGGCATGGCGCCGAAGCGGTGCGCGACGCGATTGTGCGCGAGATCACGAGCTTGCCAGAGCAGTTGCGCCGTTCACTGACCTGGAACCAGGGAGCGGAGATGGCGCAGCACGCCCGGCTGCGGATCGACACGGGCCTGGCGGTCTACTTCTGCGACCCGCACAGTCCATGGCAGCGCGGCACGAACGAGAACACCAATGGGCTGTTGCGCCAATACTTCCCGAAGGGCACCGACCTGAGCACGCATGGTGCGGACACGACCGGACGACCTCGCGGCGGTGGCCGCCGCGCTCAACGGCAGACCGCGCAAGACGCTCGGTTGGAAGACGCCCGCCGAGGCCCTCGACGCCGTGCTGCGATCAGTTCAGGCCGGTGTTGCGATGACCGGTTGAAACCAAGCAATATGAGTTCTTGGCCACTCTCGATGATTGAGTTTGGGCCGTTCCTATACAGGATGGGTGA
>CAXTTB010000717.1:0-1746 GCA_964246905.1 uncultured Acetobacteraceae bacterium
GGCCTGGCGCGGCTCTTGGAGCGTTGGCTCGGCCAATCCCGCCCGCTGTGCTTCGTCATCGGCGGGGCGGAGGGGCTGGACGCCCCGGTGCTCGCCCGCGCCGGCCATGTGCTGTCGCTGGGGGCGCTGACCTGGCCGCATCTGCTGGTCCGCGCGCTCCTGGCCGAGCAGTTGTTCCGCGCGCAGTCCATCCTCTCGGGCCACCCGTATCACCGCAGTTCCCGGCCCTGACTTGCCGCAACCCCACAGTTTCGCCATACCGGAGTGTCCGCAGCAGGAGCGAGCCATGCCCGACCCGTCCCGACCCGTCATGCTGGTGATCCTGGACGGCTGGGGCTGGCGGCCGGATGCGGCGGACAACGCCGTCGAGCAGGCGGACACCCCCACCTTCGACCGGCTGAGCCAGGGGCCGCACGCCTACCTCAGCACCTCCGGCCTGGATGTCGGGCTGCCCGAGGGGCAGATGGGCAACTCGGAGGTCGGGCACCTCAACATCGGCGCCGGGCGCGTGGTGATGCAGGAGCTGCCGCGCATCGGTCTGGCCATCGCGGAGAACCGCCTGGCGCAGAAGCCGGAACTGCAGGCGCTGATCGAGGCGCTGCGGCAATCGGGCGGCGTGTGCCACCTGATGGGCCTCGTCTCGGCTGGCGGCGTGCACGCGCACCAGGACCACGCCGTCGCGCTGGCGCGCATCCTGACGGCCGCCCGGGTGCCGGTCCGCATCCACGCCTTCACCGACGGGCGTGACACCGCGCCGCGCTCCGGCGGCGACTGCATCGCCCGGCTGCAGGCCGCCCTGCCGGACAACGCCCGCATCGTCACCGTGATCGGCCGCTACTACGCCATGGACCGCGACCACCGCTGGGACCGGGTGGAGAAGGCCTACCTCGCCATGGCGGAGGGCCGGGGCGCGAACTTCGCCGACGCCGCGAGCGCCATGGACGACGCCTACGGCCGCGCCGTCACCGACGAGTTCGTGGTGCCCGCCACCATCGGCGGCTACGACGGGATGCGGGACGGCGACGCCCTGCTGTGCTTCAACTTCCGCGCCGACCGGGTGCGGGAGCTGCTGGGCGCGCTGCTCGACCCGGCCTTCGCCGGCTTCGCCCGGCCGCGCACCTACCAGTTCGCCGCCGTCCTCGGCATGACGCGCTACAGCGACGCGCTGGCGCCGTTCATGCAGGTGCTGTTCCATTCGCAGCCGATGAACAACCTGCTGGGGGAGGTTGTGTCCGCGGCCGGGCTGCGGCAGCTCCGCATGGCGGAGACGGAGAAGTACCCGCACGTCACCTACTTCCTGAACGGCGGGCAGGAAACCGCCTATCCCGGCGAGGACCGCATCATGGTGCCCTCCCCCAAGGTCGCGACCTACGACCTGCAGCCGGAGATGTCGGCGCCCGAGCTGGCCGACAAGGCGGTGGCGGCGATTGCCTCCGGCACGTACGACCTGATCGTGCTCAACTTCGCCAACCCCGACATGGTGGGCCACACCGGCAGCCTGTCTGCGGCGGTGCGCGCGGTGGAGGCGGTGGACGCCGGGCTGGGCCGCATCGCGGATGCGGTCGCGGCGGCGGGGGGCACGCTGCTGGTCGCCGCCGACCACGGCAACTGCGAGCTGATGCGCGACCCGGCGACCGGCGGCCCGCACACGGCGCACACCACCAACCCGGTGCCGGTCATGCTGGACGGCGTGGCCGGCGGCATCCTCCGCGACGGGCGGCTGGCGGACCTTGCGCCCACTTTGCT
>CAXTTB010000717.1:1756-2109 GCA_964246905.1 uncultured Acetobacteraceae bacterium
TGCTGGCCGGGCACGACGGCGCGCTGGAGGACGGGCGCCTCGCCGACCTGGCGCCGACCCTGCTGGCCCTGCTGGGCCTGCCGCAGCCGGCGGAGATGACCGGACGCTCGCTGCTGGAAGCCCGTCCGCCCGGCGATGCAGCGCGTCCATCGGCTTAGCCTGCTGCTGGCCGGGTTCGCGGCGTGCGGCGCGGCCCCAGCTTCGCACTCGACGGTTCGGGAGGCCGAGCGTGCCCAGGCCGCCCAGGCCGCACTCCAGCACGATGCTTCCGAGCGTGCCCGCGTGGCGGAGGCGGAGGAGCGCCGCCTGGCCGGGCAGCGGGTCGCGGCGGCGGCGCGGATGCGCGCCGGGGA
>CAXTTB010000718.1:0-2108 GCA_964246905.1 uncultured Acetobacteraceae bacterium
CCTCCTGCTGCTGACCTGCCGGCCTGAGTTCCAGCACGATTGGGCGGGCCGCGCGGGGGTGACGGCGATGGCGCTGAACCGGATCGGCCGCCGGCAGTCGGCGGCGCTGGTCGAAAGCGTGGCGGGCGGGGCGCGGCTGCCGGAGGAGGTGCTGGAGCAGATCGTCGGCCGGACCGACGGGGTGCCGCTGTTCGTCGAGGAGCTGACCAAGGCCGTGCTGGAATCCGGGCTGCTGCGCCGGACGCCGGACGGCTACGCCTTGGCCGGGCCGCTGCCGCCGTTGGCGATCCCGACGACGCTGCAGGACAGCCTGCTCGCCCGGCTCGACCACCTGGGCGCTGCCAAGGAGCTGGCGCAGGTCGGCGCGGTAATCGGGCGGGAGTTCTCCCGCGCGGCGGTGGCGGCGCTGGCGCCGTGGGAGGAGGGCGCGCTGGACGGGGCGCTGCAGCAGCTCGTGGCGGCGGGCCTGGTGCACCAGCACCAGCGCGCGGCGGGCGCGGCCTACACGTTCAAGCACACCCTGGTGCAGGAGGCGGCCTACGGCACGCTGCTGCTGAGCCGGCGCCAGCAGTTGCACGCGCGCTGCGCCGAGGCGCTGCAGGCCATTGCCCCCGAGCTGGCCGAGCGGGAGCCGGAGGTGCTGGCGCGCCACTACACGGAGGCGGGCTTCGCCGAGCGGGCGGCCGGGCTGTGGCTCACCGCGGGCCGGCGCGCGGCCGAGCGGTCGGCGAACCTTGAGGCGATCGGGCATCTCCGCAAGGGCCTCGCGGTGCTGGCGGATCTGCCGGAAGGGGAAGGCCGCGCCCGGCTTGAGCTGCTGCTGCAGCTCGGCCTCGGTGTCCCGCTCATGGCCTGCCGGGGCTACACCGCGCCGGAAACCGGGGAGGCGTTCCAGCGCGCGAGCGACCTCGCGGAGCAGCTTGGCGACAACGTGCAGCGGTCGCACGCCTTCTACGGGCTGTTCGCCTATTACTGCCAGTTGGGCGAGAACCGGGTGGCGGAGGCCATGGCGGCGCGGCTGCTCCGGCTCGCGACCGAGACGGGGGACCACGAGGTTGCCGCCCTGGGCCGCCGCATCCTGGGCACGGCGCGCTACCTGCTGGGCGACCAGGCCGGGGGGCGGGCCGAGATCGAGGCCAGCCTGCGCCCGAACGACGCGGCGCCCCGTCATCCGCTGGTGCGCCGCTTCGGGCAGGACAACCGTTCGGCCGGGCTTGCGACGCTTGCGATCATCCAGTGGATCGAGGGGCAGCCGGACAGCGCGTCGCAGACCAGCCTGGCCGGCCTTGAGGCCGCGCGGGAGAGCGGGCACGCCAACTCGCTGGCGCACGCGCTTGCCTACGGCGTGTGCCCGGTCGCCATCCTCCGGGGCGATTGGGAGACGGCTGAGCGGTGGGTGGGCACGCTGCTCGACCACACCCGGGACCACCACCTCGGCCTTTGGCACGCCCATGCCCTCGCCTACCGCGGCGAGGTGCGGGCCGGGCGCGGCGAGTTCGCCGCCGCCGTCACGGATTTCCGCGCGGGGCTGCGGGAGTTCCAGTCGGCCGGGTCCACCCTACGGCTCCCGGCGCACCAGGGCGCCTTCGCCGAAGCCCTGGGCCGGGCCGGCCAGTTGGAGGAGGCGCTCGCGACGGCGGACGGCGCGGTGCGCCTGGCCGAGCGGCGGGAGGAGCGGTGGTGCCTGCCGGAGCTGCTGCGGATCAAGGGCGGCATCCTGGCGGCGTGCGGCAGCCCCGACCTCGCCGAAGCCGCGCTCCTCCAGGCTGTCGGTGACAGCCTGCGTCAGGCCATGCCCGGATGGGAGCTGCGCGCCAGCCTCAGCCTCGGCCGGCTTTGGCGCGGCTCCGGGCGCAGCTTGGGGCGCGGCACGGAAGCCGCCGGCCTCCTGGCCGGGGCCTTGGCGAAGTTCATCGAAGGGGAGGCCACGGCCGACGTGGCAAGCGCCCGGCGGCAGCTTGCGGAGATGGCGCGCAAAGCGGCAAATCATGAAACGGCGGGCTATGAGTCGTCGGTCGCCGAGAGCGCCGCGAACCAGGCGGCATAGGGCGTGCTGCGCGCCATGTGCCGGTTGTAGTCCGGTGCGCCGTCCGTCCACCAGGCCGGCC
>CAXTTB010000719.1:0-2106 GCA_964246905.1 uncultured Acetobacteraceae bacterium
GGTCCTGCGCGGCTTGCTGATCCCGCTCGTGCTGGCCGCCTGCGCGACACGCTCCGTGCCGCCCGCGGCCGGCAGTGCCACGCCCACGGCGCAGTCGGCGCTGCTTGACCAGCATATCGCCGACTTTGCCAAGCGTCCCTATGAGCCGTTCTCCCGCGCGAACGCCATCGGCATCGCCATGCGGGAATGGCGCGGGTTCGGCGGCCTGGTGGACGACGACCCGCCGGACAGCCATCCCCTGCCCCGCAACCTGCGCCCGGACAAGCAGCCCGGCCTGTGGCAGCGCGTCGGCGAGTACTGGTGGCTCGGCCAGGACGCCGGGTCGCGGGAAAGCGGATGGACGAGCAAGTACGACGAGTTCGGCCAGCCCTACCAGGGCGACGCCCCGGCATGGTCCGCGGCGTTCGTGTCCTACGTCATGCGCTCCGCCGGGGCCGGACGCCGGTTCCCGTACTCGCCGCTCCATGCCGACTACATCAACGCGGCCGTGCAGGGCGCCGGCGTGCTGCGGGCGGAGCGGCCCGAGGCCTACGCCCCACAGCCCGGCGACCTGATCTGCGTGAGCCGGGGCCGCAAGCAGGCCATGCGGTTCGATGACCTGTCGGGCGCAAGGTTCTACGGGCATTGCGACATCGTGGCGGCGGCGGCGCCTGGCCAGCTTACGACGGTCGGCGGCAACATCGGCGGCGGCGTCACGATGAAGCACGTGCCGACGACCAACGCCGGCCTGTTGTCTGACGCGGACGGGCGCGTGCTCGACCCGCGCTACGAGTGGTTCGTCGTGCTGCGCGTGCTGTACGACGAGTAGCGGCTCAACGCTGCCGCCAGGGCAGCGCCTCCGCTTTCCACCCTGCGACGGTGCCGCGGTGGCCCTCCTCGTCGGGCGGCCCCTCGAAGCCGTCCGTGATGTTGTAGGCATGCGGGAACCCCGCCGCCTGGGCCGCCTGCGCCGCGGCGAGGCTGCGGACGCCGCTCCGGCACAGGAAATAGATCTTGTGCGCCGGCGTCAGCCCGGCCTGCTTCATCTGATCGGTGAAATCGGCGTTGACCTGCATCGAGGGAAAGAGCTGCCACGGGATCAGCACCGGCCCCTTGCCGGCCGCCGAGAGGTCCGGCAGGCCGACATAGGCCCACTCGGCGTCCGTGCGGACATCCACGACCTGGGCCTGCGGATCGGTGCGGAGCGCGTCCCAGACTTGCGTTGGACTGATGTTCTCGACCATGCGGCGTTCTCCCGTTGCGCCGAAAATGCCTCAGCGTGACCGAAAGCACAAACGGGTGTTACGCAGCCACCAGCGCGTTGAAGAGCCGTGCGTAGCCGCGCAGGTGGTCCTCCATCCGCAGGTGCTGCTCGGCCCAGGCACGGGCGGCATGGCGCAGCCGGGTGGCCAGGGTAGCGTCCTCCAGCATCTCCTGGATGCGGAGCGATAGTTCGGCCGGATCGAGGAAGGGCGTGAGCAGGCCGGTCTCCCCGTGGCTCACGAACTCCTGCACAGGCGGGGTGTCGCTGGCGACCAGGGGGCAGCCGATGGCGAGCGCCTCCCGCAGGGACCACGACGCCACGAAGGGATAGGTCAGGTAAACGTGGGCGTCCGACCGCTGCAGCAGGCGGATGTAGTCGGCATAGTCCATGCGTCCGCAGAAGTGCACGCGGTCCGGATCGAGCGACGGGCCGACCTCCCGCAGCATGTGTTCCCGCCAGGTGCTGTCCGGCAGGCGTGCGCCGTAGCTCACGCCGTCGCTGCCGACCAGCGCGACCTGCACGTCCGGATGCGCCCGCAGCAGCGAGGGCAAGGCGCGCATCATGATGTGGAAACCGCGATAGGGTTCGAGGTCGCGGGCGACGTACGTGACGAGCTTCCCGCCGGGCGGCACGACGAGCGCGCCTTGCTGGAAGGGTGCCTGCGCCGCATCGGGCGCCGGGCAGCAGATGTCGAGGTTGACGCCCTCCGGCAGGACATCGATCCGGCTGCGCGCCCAATCGGGATAGGTGGACCTTTGGAAATGCGTGGGCGTGATGCCGCGTCCCGGGTTGTCCAGCGCCAGCAGGTTGACCGTGTTCTTGGCGCGCACCCGTGACAGGCCCTCGGACGGCGTCTGGAACTC
>CAXTTB010000720.1:0-2094 GCA_964246905.1 uncultured Acetobacteraceae bacterium
TCGCCCAGCGCGCAGATCGTGTGCCCCTCGATCTGCTTCGTCACCTTCTCCAGCGTGTCGATCTCGTCCAACTCCGCCCGGCCCTGCACCATGCGGTGCATCACCCGCATCATCCAGCCGGTGCCCTCCCGGCACGGGGTGCACTGGCCGCAGCTCTCATGCTTGTAGAACTGCGCCAGCCGGTCGATGGCGCGGATCACGTCGGTGGACTTGTCCATCACGATCACGCCCGCCGTGCCCAGGCCCGACTTCACGTCGCGCAGGCTGTCGAAGTCCATCAGCACGGTGTCGCAGACGTCCTTGGGGATCAGCGGCACGCTCGACCCGCCGGGGATGACGGCCAGCAGGTTGTCCCACCCCCCGCGCACGCCGCCGGCATAGGTGTCGATCAGCTCGCGGAGCGGGATGCCCAGCTCCTCCTCCACGTTGCACGGCTTGTTCACGTGGCCGCTGATGCAGAAGATCTTGGTGCCGGCGTTCTTCGGCCGCCCGAGCGCCGAGAACCAAGCGCCGCCCCGGCGCAGGATGGTGGGCACCACCGCGATGGTCTCGACGTTGTTCACCGTGGTCGGGCAGCCATACAGCCCCACCGCCGCCGGGAACGGCGGCTTGAGCCGCGGCATCCCCTTCTTGCCTTCCAGGCTCTCCAGCAGCGCGGTCTCCTCGCCGCAGATGTAGGCGCCGGCGCCGCGGTGCACGTACAGGTCGAAGTCGTAGCCCGACCCGGCCGCGTTCTTGCCCAGCAGGTTCGCCGCGTAGGCCTGATCGACCGCCGCCTGCAGGTTGCAGGTCTCGTTGTAGTACTCGCCGCGGACATAGACGTAGCAGGCCGACGCGCCCATCGCGAAGGACGCGATCAGGCAGCCCTCGATCAGCTTGTGCGGGTCGTGCCGCAGGATGTCGCGGTCCTTGCAGGTGCCCGGCTCGCTCTCATCGGCGTTGACCACGAGGTAGCTGGGCCGCCCGTCCGGCGGGGCCTGCTTCGGCATGAACGACCACTTCATGCCGGTCGGGAACCCGGCGCCGCCGCGCCCGCGCAGGCCCGACGCCTTCATCTCGTCGATGATCGCGTCCCGCCCGCGGGCGATGATCGCGTCCGTCCCGTCCCAGTCGCCGCGGGCGCGGGCACCCTCCAGCGTCCAGTCGTGCTGGCCATAGAGGTTGGTGAAGATCCGGTCCTGGTCGGCGAGCATCGGTGCTACTCCCCCGCAATCGGTATCGTGTTCAGTGTCGTCGGCCCGCCCTCGGGCGCCGAGGTCATGCGCCCGATCACCGACCCCGGCTTCGGTTTCTCACCCCGGCGCAACGCCTGCAGCAGCGCCACCGTGCGGTCGTAGTCGAGGTCCTCGTAGTAGTCGTCATCCACCTGCAGGATCGGCGCGTTCACGCAGGCGCCGAGGCACTCGACCTCCGACATGGTGAACATCCCGTCATCGCTCGTCTGCCGCCAGCCCTTGATGCCCGTCTCGTCCCGGCAGGCCCGCGTGACCTCCTCCGAGCCGCGCAGCCAGCACGGCGTCGTGCCGCATACCTGGAGGTGGTGGCGCCCGACCGGGTTGGTGTTGAACATCAGGTAGAAGGTCGCGACCTCATAGACGCGGATCGGCGGCACCTCCAGCCGGGCTGCCACCACGTCCATGGCGACGCGCGGCACCCAGGCGCTGCCGGTCTGCCGCC
Organism: uncultured Acetobacteraceae bacterium; assembly: GCA_964246905.1. Classification (GTDB taxonomy): domain Bacteria; phylum Pseudomonadota; class Alphaproteobacteria; order Acetobacterales; family Acetobacteraceae; genus CAHJXG01. The sequence continues at coordinate 1,678 of CAXTTB010000720.1, forward strand.
GCATCTGGTGCTGCACGACATACAGCAGCGGCAGCACGCCGCTCGCCTTCCGGCTGGGCGGGTACTTGGTCAGGATCGCGCCGATCTCCGCCTCGCTCGCCTCGTCGAAGGCGAAGTGGGTCGGCTGCGCCGCCCCCTCCCCGCTCGACCCGTCGCCGATGTTCTCCGCCGTGCCGAGGCCGACCTGCGAGCCGTGCGGCCCTCCGAGCTTCTCCGACATGGCCTACCGATCAATCTCGCCGAACACGACGTCGATGGAGCCGATGATGGCCACCGCGTCGGCCAGCATGTGGCGCTTGGACATGTGCTCGATGGCCTGCAAATGGGAGAAGCCGGTCGGGCGGATCTTGCAGCGGTACGGCCGGTTGCTGCCGTCCGCCACCAGGTAGACGCCGAACTCGCCCTTGGGGCTTTCCG
>CAXTTB010000721.1:0-2088 GCA_964246905.1 uncultured Acetobacteraceae bacterium
CTTCGGGGCGGGGGGCTGGCGGGGCCGCGCCCGGGGGCAAGGGGGCTCCGACCGGCTGGTCCGGCTAGGGGCCGGCATCAAGGCGGCGCCGCTCGACCGCACGCTCCAGCAGATCGCCACCCAGCTCGAGGCCATGCGCGAGCGCACGCCGCGCGGCGGCACGAGATGGCATCGCTCGTCGGTCAAGCACCTGCTGGGCCGGGCGTAACAGCTCGGGCTGACCGGGAGCGCATCGGCAAAGGTGGCGCTGGACGTGTGGCGCTGACCGGGCTCCGAATGCGCATGACTCAGGAGCAGTTCGGCGACTAGGCCGGCGTGCCCATGGTGGGGCGCATGGTTAAGGAGATCCGACAGGGAGCGAAACTTAATTGCCAAAACTGGGTGTGGGGACTCTGGTGATCGTCGTGTCAGCTCTGGAGTCGCGGATCCAACTGACCGCGCAGTGTCCCAACTGCCGTAGCTGCTCATCTCCCCGTTGATCTGGAGTGTTTGGCGCTGCGCGTGAGGCGGCTTGACGTGACTGGGCTGGTTGGGATTCAAGGCTGGGATGACCGAGCTTCCTGATCTCAGCCAGCTGACGCACGAGGACAAGGACGCACTGATCCGGGCGTTGTGGGCGCAGGTCCAGGCGCTGACCGCGCAGGTCCAGACCCTGGCGGCACGGGTGGCAGAGCTGGAGGCAAGGCTCGGGACGCCACCGAAGACGCCGGACAACTCCAGCCTGCCGCCATCCCGGGGCCAGAAGCCGAACCGGCCAGAAAAGGCCAAGCGGCACGGCCCGCGCCCGGGCAGCCTAGGGCGGATGGGCGGTGGGCGCACGCTGGCCGCGACGCCTGACGAGACCGTCGTCGCCAAGCCGGTGCGGTGCGCGCACTGCCAGGCGGCTTTGGCCGAGGCGGACCATGTCCTGCATGGGCGCTACGACAAGATCGACTTGCCCGAGGTCGCGCCCGTGGTGACGCGGGTGGAGCAGTATGCCGGCCGTTGCCGGTGCTGCGGGGCCACAACGCTTGCGCCGGTGCCGGAAGGTCTTGAGCCGGGCACGCCGTTCAGCGTCGGCATCGTGGCGCTGGCGATGTACCTGCGCTTCGTGCACGCGGTCAGCTACCAGCGGCTGAGCCGGTTGTTGCTGGAACTGTTCGGCCTGGCCATCAGCGAGGGTGCATTGGACGCCGCGTTCCGCCGGGGCAAGCCGCTGTTCGACGCCGACGTGGCCAGCATCCTCGCCCGCCTGCGCCGCGCTCGCGTGATCTGCTCGGACGAGACCAGCGTGCGCATCGATGGCCGCACGCGCTGGAACTGGGTGTTCCAGAACAGCGAGGTGGTGATCCACGTCGTCCGCAGCAGCCGCGGCGCCAGCATCGTCCGGGAGGTGCTGGATGGGCACCGCCCGGCACTTTGGGTGTCCGACCTTTACGGCGCGCAGCAGGGCCATGCCGAAGAGTGGCAGATCTGCCTGGCGCACCAGCTGCGCGACTGCGCCTATGCCATCGAGGCCGGCGACGCCGTGTTCGCGCCGCGCATGAAGGCATTGCTGCTGCGCGCCGTCGTGCTCGCCCGACGCAGCCGCGGCCTGGCCCCGAGCACCCGGCGCGAATACCGCCGGCGCCTCGAGTGCGCGCTCGACGCCGTCATGGCATTGGCGCCCACCCACCGCGACGGCCAGCGCCTGCGGAGGCGATACGGCAAGCTCCGCTCGCACCTGTTCACCTTCCTCGACCATCCCGAGCTGCCGGCCGACAACAACGGTTCCGAGCGCGAACTGCGGCCCACGGCCACCTACCGCAAGGTCACCGGCGGGTTCCGCTCCGATTGGGGCGCTGACCTATACGCGGGCATACGCTCCGTCATCGGTACCGCCGCGCGCCAGGGCGTAAGCGCCTACCAGGCCATCCAGCAAACCCTACGCGGACAGACTGCTCCTTACCCAGGTTGAGCAGATACCGCGCGGCCCTGGGCGAATGCCGTTGGCGCATGGCCAACCGACTCCGGTCTGCACATGATGATCCAGTCGTCCCGGACTGTCTAAAAATCATTACTTTAATAATGATTTGACGTTAAATTAACGTGCTGACCGAGTATATGGAT
>CAXTTB010000722.1:0-2083 GCA_964246905.1 uncultured Acetobacteraceae bacterium
GATGTCCGGCAGGGCGTCGCCATACTTCGCAGTGCCGTGCCGGGCCAGCAAGGTGACGACGCGCGTGCCCGATACGCTTACAGGGGGCGCGTTCATAGGTTGGCCGTCCGCAGCGCCTCGTCCCGGGCCTGCCAATGCCCAATGCCGCCCTGCGCCAACCGGTGCTCCACGCCGCGCAGAATTGCCGCCGCCGCGTCACGCCACCCTGTGGGCGCCTGCCCCTCCGCCAGCGCCGAGCCGAACGGCAGGCCGGGCGGCGGCGATCCCGACAGCACCTGGCCCAGCGCCTCGGTCAGGGAGGCCGGGTCGTCGAACTCGATCAGGCGGCCCGGCAGGCGGGAATGCGCCGCGACCTCGGCCCACAGCGGGCTGCGCCGCACCAGCACCGGGCGGTTGTAGGCCAGGCTCTCCACCACCGGCAGGCCGAAGCCCTCGTAGAACGACGGGTACACCACGGCGCGGGCGGTCGCGACCAGGCGGTGCACCTCGTCCTCGGCCATCCCGCCGCTGGGGACCACGCGCACCCCGGGCACGGCCGGCCCCTGGCCGCCGACCTGGCCGCCGAGCACGGTGAACGCCTGCCGCGGGAACGCCTCGACCAGCAGGCGCAGCGTCGGCGCGATGCCCTTGTGGTCGAAGCTGTTGCCGAACAGCAGGACGTGTTCCCCCTCCGGCGTGTCCTGGCGGTGCAGGGCGTGCTCCTCCGTGCGGAGGCTCAGGCGCACCACCTGCTCCGCGACGCCCGGCGCCACCGGGAAGCGCGCCCGGAAACGGTCCTGCGAGAAGCCGGAGATGAACATCAGCACATCCGAATGCCGCGCGACGAAGCGCCACGCCCATTCCAGGCGCTCCGGCGCGGGGAACAGGACGTCCCAGCCGATGGTGTCGAGGATGTTGAAGCCGATCAGGAACGCGACGCGGTGCATCTCGGCCGCCGCCTCGACGGACCAGGGCTGGTTGAGCATCACGGCGGCGGCGTAACCGCCGGGCGCGGGGTCGGACAGGTGGTTGAACTGGGGGTAGCGCGCCGCCATGCCGTGGAACTCGGCGACCGTCTCGTCGGCGAGGACGTCGATCCGCCAGGGGGCGTCCAGCGCCGCGAAGCCGTCCAACATGCCCATTACGCACTTCGACGTACCGTTGTGCAGGGTCGTGAGGCCGCGGCAGTTGAGCAGCAGGCGGCGGCGCGTGTCGGAGGCCGGGTAGGCGGCGTCCAGCAGCGGCTCCAGCCGGCGCTGCGCCAGCTTGCCGTTCTCCGCCGCGGCGCGCGCCGTGTCGGGATACAGCGCCGAAAGCCGGGCCAGGTCCTCCGCCGGCAGCGCCGGGTAAAGGTCGCCCGGCGGCAGCGCCGAAGGGACGACGACGCGGTTCGCCACGGCGTTGCGGAACCCGCGGCGCCGCGCCTGGCAAAGGTCATGGGCCATGGCACCCGGTATGGACGCGAACTGGGCGTCCGGCTCCATCGCCGACACCACCTCCCATCGGATGACGGTCAGCGCCGCGGGCCATTCCGCCGTCATCACGCCGCGCGGCAGCCGCGCCAGGGCCGCGCGGGAGGTCAGGGCCGCGTCCGCCTCCAGCCCGGCGGCAGGCGGCAGCGGCCACACCCCGTCCGTGTCCGCATCGGCGAAGCGCGGCTGCGCGCTGCCGAACAGCGGGTCGCGCCCGAGTTCGTCCAGGAGCGGCTGCACCACCCCGTTGTCCGGCAGCAACTGCCCCAGGATGACGACCAGGTGCCGCCGCCGCCGCGCCGCATGGGCCACGGCGCGCGACCAGGCGAAGGCGGGCACCGTGGCGCCATCCAGCAGTACGGACACGCCGCCGCCCGCGTGGGCGAACCCGCACTGGACCTCCAGCAACCGGATGTGCCGCGCCGCGGCCACCCCGTCCAGCCCGGTGCCCGACAGGTCCACGAACACGTCGTAGGCGAGGGCGGCGTCCTCCTGCAGCGCGTCCGCCAGCGGGGCATAGACCACGCCGGCCGAGAAGGCGTGCGCGAGCCGGGCACGGGCGTGCACGATGGCGCCTGCGTCCTCGTCGTGCGTCAGCAGGCGCTTGAGGTGGGCAGCGAAGCCGGGCCAGT
>CAXTTB010000723.1:0-2080 GCA_964246905.1 uncultured Acetobacteraceae bacterium
TGACCGCGGGCGTCGCCAGCGCGGTCGTCGACCACCGCCCGTTCGGCCCCGACCGCGCCGCGCACGAGGCGGTGGTCCACGCCGCGCTGGAGGAGCACGGCATCGGGCTGGTGTGCCTCGCCGGCTACATGCGGCTGCTGACGCCGTTCCTGGTCGGCGCGTGGGCCGGGCGGATGCTGAACGTGCACCCGAGCCTGCTGCCCGCCTTTCCCGGCCTCGACACCCACGCCCGCGCGCTGGCGCAGGGGGTCAAGCTGCATGGCTGCACTGTGCACCTGGTGACGGAGGAGGTGGACGCCGGCCCGATCCTGGCCCAGGCCGCGGTCCCCGTGCTGCCCGGCGACACGGCGGACAGCCTGGCCGCCCGGGTGCTGGCCCAGGAGCACCGCATCTACCCGGAGGCGCTCCGCCTGCACGCTTCCGGCCGCCCCGGCGCCTACGATCCGGCCGCCAGCCTGGCGTCGCCCTTGCCGCCCTTGGCCGGCACGCCGTAGAAGGCCCGCATCCGTTGCAGCACGAGGCCCACCATGGACGTTCCCGAGACCAACCAGAGCACGCCGCACGGCACTCCCCAAGAGACGCCCCAAGACACGGCGATGAGCAAGACGGACGAGGCATTCGTCGCCGACCGCCAGATCTTCTGGGGGCGCTTCACGAACTTCGCCATGGGCGCGACGGGCGTGGTGGTGCTGGTGGTGATCGGGCTTTACGTGTTCTTCGGCTGACGGGTCGGCGCATCCGCCTCTGTCTTATTCTACTTTCGTCAACGCCCAATGGTACTCGCACTGGCGGCTCGCCACCGTGACCTCCAGGCGGCCATGGGCGAGCTGGCCGTCCATCATGCCCTCCCCGTCGCTGGCCTGGATGCGCCCGTCGGGGCCGACCTGCGCGGTGAGCGGCACGCGCCCGCGCGGGGCGGCGTTGTAGGACAGCGACACGGTGCCACGGTAGATGTCCAGCGTGCGGGCGCCGCTGCGCGGGCAGGACGGCCCGGCGGCGCGGATCAGGCGCGCGGTGCCCCGGTAATGCCCATCCATGCCGGCCACGGGCACCGGGGCGGGCGGGCGCAGCACGATGGGCTTGTCGGGCGCCCCGCACGCGGCGAGGCTGGCCGCCAGGAACGCCAGCAGCAGCGGGCCGGCACGGCGCACCGGGTCAGCCGACGATGTCGGTGCCCGCGAAGAAGAAGCTGATCTCCTGGATGGCCGCCGCGGCGCTGTCGGAGCCGTGCACGCTGTTGGCCTCGATGCTCTCGGCGAACAGCTTGCGGATGGTGCCGGCGTCGGCGTTGGCCGGGTTGGTGGCGCCCATCAGCTTGCGATTCAGCGCGATGGCGTCCTCGCCCTCCAGCACCTGCACGACGACGGGGCCGCTCACCATGAAGCCGACCAGGTCCTTGAAGAACCCGCGCTCGCGGTGCGCGGCGTAGAACGCCTCCGCCTGCGCCTGCGACAAATGCAGCCGGCGCTGGGCGACGATGCGCAGGCCCGCCTCCTCGAACACGGCGTTGATCTTGCCCGTCAGGTTGCGGCGGGTGGCGTCGGGCTTGAGGATGGACAGCGTGCGCTCGGTGGCCATGGCGGATTCCTATTGGACGTTGCCGGGGCGTTTAGGCCAAGGGACACGCTTGAGCAAGGTGGGGCCGGGTTGGGGCAAGGCCGGGCTTCCCCGCGCCCGCGCCCGCGCCTACATCCCCGGCATGAGCCTGCTCACCCTCGACCGCGTGACCCTCCGCATGGCCGGGCGCACCCTGCTGGATCAGGCGGAGCTGCGCGTCGATCCCGGGCGACGCATCGGCCTCGTCGGACGCAACGGCGCGGGCAAGAGCACGCTGCTCAAGGCCATCGCAGGCGAGCTGCCGGTCGATGGCGGGGAGATCACCCTCAGCAGCCGCGCCCGCATGGCCCAGGTCCGCCAGGAAGCGCCGAGCGGCCCGGCCTCCCTGCTCGACACCGTGCTGCTGGCCGACGCGGAGCGCCTCGCGCTGCTGGCCGAACTCGACAGCGCGCCGCCGCTGCGCCTGGCCGAGGTGCACGAGCGGCTGCGGACCATCGGCGCGGACGCGGCGCCGGCGCGGGCG
>CAXTTB010000724.1:0-610 GCA_964246905.1 uncultured Acetobacteraceae bacterium
CACGCGGTCAAGCTGCTCGGGCGACACGAGCGGGCCAACCTGGGTTTCGGGGTCGACCCACTTGCCGTCGATGAGCAGGCGCTTCGGCTTGCCGGTGAGGAAAGGATGGCGGGCGGGGTCCAGCGGGGCGATGACGTTCATGGCGGAACTCCAAGGGCGTGTTCGGTGGGATCAGGGGCGCGGTCGCCAACTGGCCCGGCCAGGGCCGCCAGGAACGACCCGAGGCCGGCGCTGCGCAGCGGCAGCCAGGGCTTGCCGAGCTGGCGGCACAGCCGCTTGACCGCCAGCGCCGCGTCGTGGCTCACGCAGTCCACGGGAAAGGCTACCCGGTCGGCTTGGCTGACCAGTCCGGGCAGCAGGGACGGGTGGTCGTGCCGGCCGCCATCGTGGCAAAGCAGCGCGCCGCCGGCGGCCTCCAGCGACGCGCGCATTTGATCCGTGCAGCCGGGCCGGCCACCGACGTAGAGGATGCGCTCGGCCGGAAGACCTGTGGCCGCCTCTGCCGCGTCGAAGGCGCCGTGCTGCCGCTCAAGCTCGGCCAGTTCCTGCTGCACCGCCGCCCGTGCCGCCTCGGCTTCCCGGACGCGCCGTTCCCAAAGCCGGGCCGCCG
>CAXTTB010000724.1:620-2079 GCA_964246905.1 uncultured Acetobacteraceae bacterium
CCCTCGTCGACACTGGCGACGCTACCGGCACCGGCGGCCGCCTCCGCCGCGTCGGGGGCGTCGTGCCGCTCAAGCGCGGCCAGCTCCCGCTGCATTGCCATCCGCGTCGCCTCGGCCTCCCGGGCGCGCCGCTCCCAAAGCCGGGCGGCCTCGGAGGCGTCTGCGACCCGCTGGTCCAGGCGCTCGCGCCGGCCCGTTTCGCGGTCGAGGCGGGTTTCGAGGTCGGCTACCAGGTGGCGGAACCCGGCCAGCGCGTCGTCGCCGCCCGGGTCTGCGGCGACCCGCACCTGCCGCGCCGCGAGCGCCCCGAGACGCCGGATCGTCGCGTCGCGCGAGGTCACGGCCTCATGCAGCCGCGCCTGCTGGCGCTCTACCTTGGCATGCAGGGCAGCGTTCTCCTCCTCAAGCGCCGTGAGGCGCCGGATGTCGGCCCGGTTCGCGGCGCCCACGAGGTGCGACAGCATGTGCACGTCGCCGAACGCCCGGCGCATCCCGTCGTGCCCGGTGTCGGGATGGGTGAGCACCGCCCAGTAGGCGCCGGGGATGTCGCCAGCGCCGCGCGCCTCGGCCCAGGCCTGCATTACCGCCTCCTCACCTTGCAGCCGGGCGAAGCGCTTGATCACCGTCTCGTGCCGGTGGTCGAGCGCTTTTTGCAGAAGCTTAGAGGAGGCGTTGTGCTGGCAGCACAGGCCGACGGCGCGGGCGTGCAGGTCGTGGTCGGACAGGGGGGACACGTCGGCCGACATCGCCTTGCCCATCACCCGGCGCAGCTCGCCGGTGGTGAGGCAGGTGCCGATCACGGAGCAGTGGACGGAGCCGTTGAGTTCCCACAGTTTGGACCGCTGGCGGCGAGGCGCTGAAAGCGTCGCAAACTCGACCCCATCCGTCTTTCGGACCGCACTCGGTAGACTCGGCGGCCGACCGCTCGCGAACACTGCAGAACCTGTGGCGACGCTCATAGCAGTGCCAGCACCATGCCGCGTCCGACGCCGCTGAGCTGACCGCACCAGCCGATGACGCCCATGAATTGCCTTCCTGCGCTATGTTTCAGCAAACATAACGCTGCTCGCTCGCAAAAGTCCAGTGAGCCTTGGGACTGTGGCTTCTTAATTCTTTCAAAAACATGGGCGGCAACGGCAACGCCGAACGAGGACTGCCACAACGGGCCATTGATGCTAAGCTGCGGGCATGACCAGGCTCACTTTACGTATCGATTTCGACGAGAGCAGGGCGCTCGGGCCGGGCAAGGTCCGCCTGCTGGGATTGGTCGGTGAGACAGGTTCCATCTCAGGCGCAGGCCGGGCGATGAGCATGAGCTATCGTCGGGCCGGGATGCTGATGGATGCGCTCAACCAGACCTTCCGCATGCCGGTCGTCGAAACGCGGGGCGGCGGCGTGGGCGGTGGTGAACCGCGCCGGGTTTCCCGGAGGCGATTTGGTGTGTGTTACGCGGCCAGGG
>CAXTTB010000725.1:0-2067 GCA_964246905.1 uncultured Acetobacteraceae bacterium
GGCGCGGGGGCGGCAGGTTGGCCTCGCGCTGGCGTTGGCGACGCGCCTCGCGCTGCTGGCGGCGATCTCCTGGATCACCCGGCTGACCGCGCCGGTGTTCGCGGTGGCCGGGCACGCCGTGTCCTGGCGCGACCTGGTGCTGATCGGCGGCGGGCTGTTCCTGGTCTATAAGGGAACCCAGGAGATCCATGCGCGCATCGAGGGCGAAGCCGGGCATGAGGAGGCCGCGCCTTCGGCCCATGCGGGCTTCCTCGGCACGGTGGTGCAGATCGGCCTGCTGGACATCGTGTTCTCGCTCGACAGCGTCATCACGGCGGTCGGCATGGCGAACCACCTTCCGGTCATGGTGGCGGCGGTGGTGATCGCGATGGGGGTGATGCTGCTCGCCGCCGGCCCGGTGTCCGGCTTCATCAACCGCCATCCCACGGTGAAGATGCTGGCGCTCAGCTTCCTGCTGCTGATCGGCATGACCCTGATCGCGGACGGCTCCGGCGCGCACGTGCCGAAGGGCTACATCTACGCCGCCATCGGGTTCTCCGTGCTGGTGGAGGCGCTGAACCAGCTTGCCGGGCGGCGGCGCCGGCCCTTGCGTCCCGACCCGGCCCGGGAGACAACGGCGCCATGAATCCCGGCTACCTTCCCTTCGCCGGCGCGCTGCGCCTGCCGGCCTTCGTCTGCGACAACTGCGGCTACTGGCAGCGGCACTTCGCGGTCCCGCCCTCCTGCCCCATGTGCCTGGACGCCCGCCACGTCGTGCCGCAGGACGGCTGGCGGTTCTGGACGCGGGAGGAGGCGCAGGCCCGCTTCCCCTGCCATTGGGCCGAGCTTGAACCCGGCGTGTGGCGCTTCTGGAACGAGCCGGTGAGCGGCATCGGCCCCAGCGCCTACCTGATCCAGACGCCGCACGGCAACATGGGCTTCGAGGGCTGCCCGGTGTTCAGCGAGGCCGCGCTCCGCCACATCGCGGACTTGGGCGGGATGCAGGTGCTGGCCGCGTCGCACCCGCACGCCTACGGCGCGCTGTGGCAGTTGCAGGACCGCTTCGACCCGGAGCTTGCGCTGCACCCCGGCGACCTCGAATGGTCCGGCGCGTTGCAGGTGAGCTGGCCGTTCGACGACGTGCTGGAGCCGCTGCCGGGCCTGTCGCTGCACCTGACGGCCGGGCATTTCGCCGGGCATACCGTCCTCTATGACCGGGCGCGCGGCATCCTGTTCTGCGGCGACGCGCTGAAGTTCGAGCTGGATCCGGCCGATCCGCGCCGGGCGCGGACCATCTCCGCGCACAAGGCTTTCGTGCGCGGCATCCCGCTTACGCCGGGTGAGCTGCGCCGCTACCGGGAGGTGTTCGCGGCGCTCGACTTCACGCAGACCTGGACGCCCTTCGAGCAGGCGGCCAACAGCGGCCGGGCGGAGGCGCTGGCGCTGATCGACGCCATGCTGGCGACCCGGCCGCACGCGGCGCCGGTGCTGCTGGACGGGTTGCGGGGGTAAGCTGCGGACCCCTTGAGGGCGGTGCTGCACGGTGCCTTTGACGCCTTGGCCGTAGCCTGCCAGCAACCGAGAGGCGGGCGACCTTTATAACGGGATTTTGAAGGGCTGACCCGAAAACGTTTCTTTTTGGCTTGTATGTTACTTGGAACAAATAGAGAATGTTTGCTGGTGAGGAGGCGAGCGGCGCATGGGTTTGAAGATTTCAGGACTGAATGAGCTACGCGAACGCCTCGAACGCTTGCGCGCCGATGAGGTGATGGCGCAAGCCCTGGCTAGGGAAGCTGAAGGCATGGCCGCGGCGGTGCGGGACGGTTTGTCGGAGCCGGCTGGTGTTGCCGGGCATGACGAACCCTGGCTGCAGAGCGGGGCGCTGCGCGACAGCGTGGGGGCGCCGCCGAAACGCTAAGCGTTTGCGGCTGAGGCGGACGGGTTGAAGGCCGTGGTGGGAAGCAGCAACCCGGCAGCCGTGCCGCAGGAAACGGGCACGGCCCATATGCCGCCACGCCCGTTCCTGGCGCCCGTGGCGGCGGGCATGGGGGAGGAGGTGGCGCGGGGCGTCGCCGAGGCCGTGGTCGC
>CAXTTB010000726.1:0-2067 GCA_964246905.1 uncultured Acetobacteraceae bacterium
TCGCCGCCGGCACGCCGGAGGACCCGTCCACCCCCCGCCGCCTGTCGCTCGCCCGCGCGCTGGCGGCCCGGGCGGTGCTGATGAACGAGGGCGTCGCGTCCACCCGCATCTACGTCCGCGCCCTGGGCGCAGCGGCCGGGGATGGGCCGGCGGACCGGGTGGACCTGAGTGCCGCGCCCCCCGCTTCCACCAGCGCGACGCCTGCGGCCGCCAAGCCGTGACCCGGCCCCGGGTCTATCTCATCCGCATGGTGGTGTTCCTGCTGGCGGTGCTGGTGGTGGCCGCCTTGCTGGCCGGGTCGCTCGCCACCGCATTCGCCAGCAACCCGCTGCTCAACAGCCTGATCTTCGGCGTGCTGCTGATCGGCGTCGCCTGGAACGTGCTGCAGGTCAGCCGGCTGGCGCCCGAGGTGACGTGGCTGGAGACGTTCCAGCAGTCCCGCGTGCGCCTCGCCACCCTGCCGCCGCCGCGGCTGCTCGCCCCCATGGCCAGCATGTTGGCGGCGCGGCAGGCCAAGGGCCGGGACGGGCACGACCGCATCAGCCTGTCCGCACCGGCGATGCGGAGCCTGCTGGACAGCCTGGCGAGCCGGCTGGACGAGGGGCGGGAGCTGTCGCGCTACATGACGGGGCTGCTGATCTTCCTCGGCCTGCTCGGCACCTTCTGGGGCCTGCTGCTGACGGTCAGCGCCATCGCCGACGTGATCGGCGGCATGTCGGTGGGGTCGGGCGACCTCAACGCGCTGTTCGAGCAGCTCAAGACCGGGCTGGGCCGCCCGCTCAAGGGCATGGGCACGGCGTTCTCGTCCTCCATGTTCGGCCTGGCGGGCGCCTTGGTGCTGGGCTTCCTCGACCTCACCGCGGGACAGGCGCAGAACCGATTCTTCAACGAGTTGGAGGAGTGGCTCGCCGGCCTCACCCGGCTGTCCTCGGGCGCCTTGGAGGGCGACAGCTCGGTGCCGGTGTACGTGCAGGCGCTCTTGGAGCAGACGGCCGAGAACATGGAGAACCTGCAGTCCATCCTGGTGCGCGGGGAGGACGGGCGCAGCCAATCGAGCCTCGCCGTGCTGGCGCTGACGGAGAAGATCGGCACGCTCTCCGACACCATGCGCGCCAACCAGCAGCTCATGCTCCGCATCGCGGAAGCACAGGCGCAGCTCGCCCCGGCGCTGACCCGGCTCGCCGACCTGCGCGCGCCGCAAGGGGACGAGGCGGCGCGCTCGCATCTCCGCAACATCGAGATGTACATGCAGCGCCTCTTGTCCGAAAGCGAGCAGGGCCGGGTGCAGAGCACGGCGGAGCTGCGCAACGACATCCGCGTGCTGACCCGCACGCTCGCGGCGCTGGCGGAGGGGCAGCCGCCGTGAACGCGATCCATAACGAGCGGGTGAAGCTGGCGGCGTCGGCGCTCAGCAACGTGGGGGTTGCGATCGCCGTCACCGGAGCCGTCACGCCGGTCATAAGCCTGCTATATGGCATCGTGCCGTTCAGCTTCACCTTGTTCAAGGCTGGTCCAAGTCTTCTGCTTGTCGGAGTTGCACTCCATATCCTGGCTCAACTTTTTCTGGGGAGGCTCAAGGATGTCTGAGTTCTGGATGCTGGTGGAAATCCTCGCGATGCCTTTGCTTTTGCTGCTCATCGGCCTGTTCGGGCTTTACGCCACGCGGTGGATGTGACGCCTGATCCTATAAGCCGGCGCCCCGAGTAGTCGTGGACCGCTGATGGCCCGCCTCCGCCGCCGGGGCGCGACCGAGGAGCTGAACCCCTGGCCCGGCTACGTGGACGCGCTGTCCACGCTGCTCATGGTCATCATCTTCGTGCTGCTGGTGTTCGTGCTGGCGCAGGCGTTCCTGTCCGTGGCCTTGACCGGGCGGGACCGGGCGCTCGACCGGCTGAACCGGCAGGTGGCGGAGCTGACCGACATGCTGTCCCTCGAGCGCGGGCGAAGCGGCGACCTGCAGGCGACCGTGAGCCAACTCAACGCGGACCTCGCCGCGGCGGCGGCGGCGCGGGAGGGCCTGGCGCGGGACCTCGCGGCGCTGCGGGAGGAAGGCAGCCGGGTGCAGGC
>CAXTTB010000727.1:0-2066 GCA_964246905.1 uncultured Acetobacteraceae bacterium
GGCAGCCGCCGGTCCCGCTCTACGCCGGGGGCCTGCCGACCGGCCCGTCGCCCGGTTCGGCAAGCCCGCCCGGCTCGCTCGCCACCTGCCCGGCCGTGCCGCCGTTGACCGGCGCGGTCAGCCCGGGGCGCCTCGTGGTCCGCGACACGCCGCGTCCGGATGTCGGTCCCTACACCGTTTCGCTGCCAGGCTACGCCTCGGACCCCACGTCGCCCGCCAACGACGCCTACCGCCCGTTCCTGTTCGAGTCGTATCCCGGCGACACGCTGCGCATCGACGTGGTGAACCAGCTCAGCCCGGACGCGCCGCTCGGCGGCGACGTGAACCTGCACACGCACGGCCTCCTCACCAGCCCGCGTCCCTGCGTCCCGCTCGGCGACGACATCTTCGTCGCGGACCAGCCGGGCACCACGGTGTCCTACCGCTTCGACATCCCGTCCACCGTGCCAGGCTACATCTTCCGCAACCAGCCCGGCGCAGTGCGCTACCCGTCCGGGCTGCAATGGTTCCATGCCCATCTGCACGAAGCGACTGCCGACGACATCACGGCCGGCCAGGCCGGGATGTTCTACATCGGCGACCTGCGCGCGGAACTGCTCGCCGCGCCGGGGATCGACGCGGCGACCGCTGCCGCGCTGAGCAACGCCGACACGGTGTATATGGGGCTGCGCGACATCCAGCTCGCCGTGCCGCGCGGGGCGGTGCCGGACCAGGCGCCGCCGGGGCAGGCGGCGCAATGGCTGAGCGGGGCCGACTACAACCCGAACGCCTGCCTGAGCTACGCCAACCCGCCCGTGCCGGTGCCCGGCACCTTCGCGGGGCCGGGCTACTGCGGCCATCACGGCGCCAGCGCGAAGGGCGCGTATGACGCGGGCCAGGACACCGTGTGGCTCCACACTGTCAACGGCCAGGCCAACCCGACCGTCACGCTGCAGCCGGGGCGGAACCAGATCTGGCGCATCGCCAACCTCAGCGCCGACGAAACCTACGTCCTCGAGCTGGCGGACGCGGCCGGCCAGCCGCAGCCGCTGACCGTGATTTCGGTTGACGGCCTCTCCGCGGGCACCGTCGTGACCCAGGGCAGCGGCGCCAAGGTGGGCGTGCCGCTGTACCGCGTGCTCCTCACGTCGTCCAGCCGTGCGGAGGTGCTGGTCGTCAACCCGGGCGGGGCGCAGGGCCGGCAGATGACGCTCCGCACCCTCGGCATGACCACGGGCGCCGCCGGCAGCCACTGGCCGCGCATCGACCTGGCCCAGGTCGTCATGCCGCCCGGCCCCGCTGCGCCGGTGCCCGGGCCGTCCGCCGCAGCAGGCAATGCGGCCAGTTCACAGCCTGGGGCGTTCCCGGCCTCCGTCGCCCCCGCCAACCAGGCCAGCGCGGCGGCGCCCCCGAACTGCATCACCCTGCCTACCGGCCGCGTGACCCGGCGCCGCATCATCTTCAACGAGAACCCGGACGGCAGCGCGTACCGGATCGGCAGCGAGGTGGTGGACGTGAACGGCGTGCCGATCGACGCGCAGCACACCATCCCGCCGCAGACCTTTCCCTTGCAGGCGGCGCTGGCCCCGGACGTCGTCCCCCACATCTGTGCGCGCCTCGGCACCCAGGAAGTGTGGGAGATCGTCAACTACACGGGCGAGCTGCACAACGTCCACCTGCACGAGATCAAGTTCCGCCTGTCGCAGCAGGCCGACTCCGGCGTGCCGCCGGGCCTCAACGCGTTCCAGGACCCGTCCGGCCTGATCGCGCAGTACCAGCCGCAGGTGGCCACCGCCCAGGCGATCAACAACCTGGACTCCTATCACGACACCATCGTGCTGCCGCCCTACGGCGGGCGCATCTTCATCACGGCCCCGTTCTTCGCGCCGGAGCAGGTGGGCAACTTCGTGTATCACTGCCATATCCTGACGCACGAGGACGGGGGCATGATGGCAGTGCTGCAGGTGTACGATCCCACGCAACTGGCCTCCGCCGACCCGAACGGCTTCGGGACGCTGGCGAGCGGCACGATCTGCGGCCTGCGCCCGCCGCCGCGGGCGGCCTCGTTGGGCGACCGGGTGCGGGAC
>CAXTTB010000728.1:0-2062 GCA_964246905.1 uncultured Acetobacteraceae bacterium
CAGAACCTGCTCGCGACCGCGAGCGTCGGCCCGACGGGCCTCCTGGTCGATAGCGGGCCGGGGGCGCCCCGGGGCGGCCCCCGCTGGTGTCATCCAGGATCCCGGCCACGAGGAGCCCTGCGAAATCGCGGTGCGATCTGCGCGGGATCGTCGCCATGCCCGAGGCTCCGGGCCACCTCGCCACGCGCGGCGATGCGCGGCGCTGGGGCATCGAGCCGATAGTCTCCGACCTCAAGACCGGCGGCTCCGGCCTCGAAGGCAGCCAGACCCGCCACCCGGGCCGGCTGGCCAGGCGCATCCTGGTGATGGCGCCGGCGCTCTACTTCGCCGTGTCCACGGGACAATGGGACGCTGCCCACCACGGTGGCCCGGCGTGCCGGCCCTGCGCTGCACGAGGACGTCACGGCCGACCACGCCGGTATGATCCACGCCGAAACCGCGAAGAAGGTGCAAACCAGGCGCCGCGCCTTCCTGCGCAAGTGGCGGCTGCGCTGCCCCGCGGTGGCCGCCAGGCTGGAGGAAGCAGGCGGCCCCGGCGTTTCGCGCAGCGAAAGCGTCTGGCCTGTCTGCCTTCCTCAGCTTGCCCCCGGGTCAGTGGACGGTCGGCCCGGACGACCAACGCCATCGAGCGGCTGCACGGGGGCTTCAAGCGCCGGGTCAAGACGCAGGCCGTGCTGCCGTCCGCGGAAACCGCCGCCACGCCGTTCTGGGCGCTGCCCGCATCGGGCCAGGTCACCATGCGTGAGGTGACATGCGCAAGGTGAACGGATGGCAGACGCTCGGCGACAAGCTCGCCGCTTCCCTCCCCGTTGGCCTCGCCGCCTCGACCAACCGACCACCATCCCGTTGCCGACACGCCGCCCAGCCAATTCCCGCACAAGTCGCGACGGCATCCGTCGTGGGTCGTGGCCTGGAGGTCCACGTTGTGGCCCTGGGCGGCCTGCGCCATCCGTGGGCCAGTGTCGATGCGATCGGCCTCGACGCGCTCGACGGCCCAGCCGTCCTCGGCCGCAAGCGCCTGATGCCAGCGGCCTCTTGCATTGACCCCTTTCCGTCATTGCGAGGAGCGCAGCGACGCGGCAATCCAGGGCCGCCAGCAGGGTCCTTGCAGTCCTGGATCGCCGCGCCGCAAAGGCGGCTCGCAATGACGGGGAAACGTCAGGGCAAAGGGCCGCTGGTATCAGAGTGGATGGGAACGCCAAGGTGGATTTGCTTAAGCAGCTCCGTCGGGAGCATGAGTTTGGGATCGGGACAATCCGGGGGTCGTCGCCAAGTTCGGGGTGCACCGCCGGATGGTGCGGCAGGCGATCGCCGGAGCCTTGCCGCCGCCGCATTCCTATCCGCGGCAGGCCCGGCCTGTCGTGGCGTTCATTGACGCGGTGCTGGACGCGGACCGGCGTGCCCCACGCAAGCAGCGGCATACGGCGCGGCGCACCCACCGGCGCATTCTGAGGGAAACATCCCGCGCCAGCGGTCAAATCGTGAAACGGAAGTCACAGTAAAACAAGCCTTCTATGACCGAGTTTGCTGAAGCATAGTCCTGACCCAGCGTCAGCCCTCGCCGTCCCGCGCCGCCAGCACCGCCCAAACCCGGTCCGCCGTGAACGGCGGCGCGGTGAAGCGCACGCCCGTCGCGTCCGCCAGCGCGTTGGCCAGCGCCGGGCCGACCGGGTTGAAGGGGCTTTCACTCATGGACTTGGCGCCCATCGGCCCGAAGGCGTCCGATGTATCGGCGAACAGCACCTCGGTCCGCGGCACGTCGGCCCAGGTCGGGATGTGGTAGTGGCGGAACGCCGGGTTGCTGACCGCGCCGTCGTCGCCGATCCGCAGCGCCTCGTGCAGCACGGCGCCGAGCGCCTGCGCCACGCCGCCCTCGACCTGGCCGCGGCACTGCATGGGGTTCATCACGTGGCCCGCATCGGCGGCGTGCACGCTGCGGAGGACTCGGATCTCCCCGGTGCCGCGGTTCACCGCGACCCTGAAGCCCTGCACGTTGAACGCGAGGGAGCGCGGCGCCGCGTCCGCCTTGCGCATCACGGCGAGGCCCGCGCCGGCGCCGGGC
>CAXTTB010000729.1:0-2053 GCA_964246905.1 uncultured Acetobacteraceae bacterium
AGGACGCCCGGCGCGCGGAGCGGCAGCGCCAGGACGACGCCGCCGCCCGCGCCCGGCGCCGGGAGGTCGCGCTGTCCCGGCCCGCCGGCCCCGGCCTTCCAGAACCGCATACACAGTCGAGCGGACCGCTGCTGACGCCGGTGGCCGGTTCCGTCGTGCAGGGCTGGGGCGACCCGACCGATGCCGGGCCGGCCCAGGGGCTGTCGTACCGCGCCCCGCCGCTGGCGCGGGTGGTGGCGCCGTGCGAGGGGCAGGTGGCGTTCGCCGGGCCGTTCCGCAGCTTCGGCACCGTGGTGATCGTGGCATGCGGCGGCGGGTTCCACGTCGTGCTGGCCCGGCTCGACCGGCTGGACGTGTCGGTGGGCAGCGCGGTGCAGCGGGGGGAGCCGGTCGGGGTCATGGCCGGCTGGGACCCGCAGGGCGGGGCCGCGCCGCCGGTCCTGTATGTGGAATTGCGCCGGGACGGCCTGCCGGTGAACCCGGCCCCCTTCCTACGGGCGCGCGGATAGCTATTTGAGCCAATAGCTATTTCGGTCCATGAACTGGTAAGCTGGCGAAGGCGTCCCGTGTTGATTGGACATGGCGTAAAGGAAGGTTGGGCATGAGGCTTCGTAACGGCTTGCTTCTGGGCGCCGCCTTCGCGGCGGGGATCGCGGTCGGTCCCGCGTCGGGCTACCTGGACCAGGTGCTGGGCACGGACTGGGCCATCGGGCACGCCCGGGCGCAGGACAGCAACCGCGCCGAGACCTACCGCCTGCTCACCCTGTTCGGCGACGTGTTCGAGCGGGTGCGCGCCGAGTACGTGGAGCCGGTGAACGACCGCGACCTGATCGAGAACGCGATCAACGGCATGTTGACCGGCCTCGACCCGCACAGCAGCTACATGAATGCCAAGTCGTTCCGCGACATGCAGGTGCAGACCCGCGGCGAGTTCGGCGGCCTGGGGCTGGAGGTCACGTCGGAGAACGGCATCATCCGCGTGGTCAGCCCCATCGACGACACGCCTGCCGCCCGCGCAGGCGTCAAGGCCGGGGACCTCATCACCATGCTCGACGGACAGACGGTGCAGGGCCTCACGCTGAACGAGGCGGTGGACAAGATGCGCGGCCCTGCCGGCAGCAAGATCCAACTGACCATCAAGCGCGACGGCGTGAACACCCCCATCGAGCTGGCCATGCAGCGGGAGGTCATCCGCATCCAGGTGGTCCGCTCGCACCTGGAAGGCGACATCGGCTACATCCGCCTGACCAGCTTCAACGAGCAGACCGACCCCGGGATGCGGAAGGCCTTCGCAGACCTCAAGCAGAAGGCCGGCGGCACGCTCCGCGGCATCGTGCTGGACCTCCGCAACAACCCGGGCGGCCTGCTGGACCAGGCTGTGTCGGTGTCGGACGACTTCATCGACCAGGGAGAGGTCGTCTCCACCCGGTCGCGCCACCCCGAGGAAAGCCAGCGCTGGAACGCCAAGAACGGCGACATCACCGGCGGCCTGCCGGTCGTCGTGCTGATCAACGGCGGCTCCGCCTCCGCGTCGGAGATCGTGGCTGGCGCCTTGCAGGACCACCACCGCGCCGTGCTCGTCGGCACCCGCAGCTTCGGCAAGGGGTCGGTGCAGACCGTCATGCCGCTGCAGGGCAACGGCGCGATGCGGCTCACCACCGCGCGCTACTACACGCCGTCCGGGCGCAGCATCCAGGGCCTCGGCATCACCCCGGACGTGGAGGTGCAGGCGTCCCGCACGGAGCAGCCGCATTTCGGGCCGGAGCGTGAGGCCGACCTGAACAAGGCGCTCCGCAACCAGGGCGGCACGCCGCAGCCGGCGTCGCCCCCGGCCCGCACCGACCTGCCCGCCGTGGCCAAGGACATCCCGAAGCTGCCGCCCGAGGGCTTCCCGGCCCTCGATCCGGCGAAGTCCGACACGGACTACCAGTTGCAGGAGGGCCTGGTCGTCCTGCGCGCCATGGCCACGCAGCGCCGCGCCGCGCGCTGAGCGGCAAACGGGCGCTCGGCAGGCTGGCCCAGGGGCGGCTGATCCTGGGGCGCTGGCCTGCCG
>CAXTTB010000730.1:0-2044 GCA_964246905.1 uncultured Acetobacteraceae bacterium
GCCCCGTACCGCACGGGAGGACGGATGCCGAAATCGAGCCGGCCATGGCGCACCCCCGCCCGTGAGGCCCACCCTTGACGGTCCGGCAGTGCGCCGTCCTGGCGGGCGGCCTCGGCACCCGCCTCGGCGCCGCAACCGCGACGACCCCGAAGCCGCTGCTGCCCGTCGGCGGCCGGCCGTTCCTGGCGTGGCTGCTGCGGGAGGTGGCGCGTTACGGCATCACCGACGTACTATTGCTGACCGGCCATCTGTCGCAGGCCGTGCAGGCGGGCCTGCAGGACCTGCGCGACCGGCTGCCGCGGGCGATGACGCTGGCGGTCAGCGAGGAGCCGGTCCGCGCCGGCACCGGGGGGGCGCTGCACCACGCCCGGGAGCGCCTGCACGACAGCTTCCTGCTGTTGAACGGCGATTCTCTGTTCGACTGCGACCTGGCCCCGTTGCTCGTCCCCGAACCTGGGGTGATGGGCCGCCTGGCGCTGCGCCGCCTGCCGGACGCCTCGCGCTACGGCGTGGTGGAGCTGGACGGCGACCACGTTTCGGCGTTCCGGGAACGCCCGGCGCCGGGTTTGCCTGGCGTTGCCGACGGCCTCATCAACGGCGGCATCTACCGGCTGGACCGCCGGGTGGTGGAGCGCACGGCGCCGGTGTGCTCGCTGGAGCGGGACGTATTGCCCGGCCTGGCCCGCGACGGCCTGCTGCGCGGGACGGAAAGCACGGGCTGGTTCATCGACATCGGCATCCCGCCCGACCTGGAGCGCGCGCAAACCGAGTTGCCCCGGCGGCTCGCCCGGCCCGCGCTGTTCCTCGACCGGGACGGGGTGTGCAACATCGACCATGGCTGGGTCGGCACGCGGGACCGCTTCGAGTGGGTGCCCGGCGCCAAGGCGGCGATCCGTCTGGCCCACGCAAGCGGCTGGCACGTCTTCGTCGTCACCAACCAGTCCGGCGTCGCCCGCGGCCTGTACGACGAGGCCGCCGTGCAGGGCCTGCACCGCTGGATGCTGGACGAGGTGCTGCATTCCGGCGGCACCATCGACGACGTGCGCTACTGTCCGTTCCACCCGGAGGCCACCGTAGCGGCTTATCGGCGCAGCAGCTCCTGGCGCAAGCCGGCGCCGGGCATGATCCTGGACCTGCTGCGCGCCTGGGACCTCGATCCCGGGCGATGCGTGCTGGTCGGCGACCAGGCGACCGACATGGCGGCAGCCGCGGCGGCGGGCGTCGCCGGCCACCTGTTCCCCGGCGGCGACCTGGCGGCGTTCGTGCGGCCCATCCTCGACACGCACGGGGCCGGACCGCCGGCCTGACGCCGCTACAGCGTTTTGCGCCCCTGTAGGGACGCAAAACGCTGTAGCTTTCTGTTTGACGAGCATCTTCACGCGGGCCGCTTGTCCCAAGCGTCCCGCGATCTGCTCTAGTCCTGCGCTTTTCGCGCCAACGCCGCGACCCGCGCGGTCAGGCCCGTCTGCGCGTCCACGAAGCCGCGCAGCAGGGCGTCGGCCTGCTGCTGCTCGGCGGGGCTGAGCCGTTTGGGCGACTCGATGGCGGCAGTGATGAGGACCGGCGCGTAGGCGGTGCCGAACAGGCTGTCGCGGGCCTGGCGGATGCGGCCGGCCATGCCGTCCTGCGCCGGCGTGCCGCCGATCCAGCTTGCGGCCGCGACGGTGCGGGCCGGGCCGATGGTGTGGATCAGCGACCAGTCGCCCCCGGCCTGCGCCGCCGGCAACGCGCTGACCTTTGCCTCCTCCGCCGAAAGTTCGCCGGTGATGCGCCGACGCTCCTGCGCCAGGCTGTTCGCGGTGGAGCGGCGCGGAAACGCCTCAGTTGTCACGACCAAACGCTGCCCCGTGCAGGACAGGGTGATGGTCAAACGCTGCGCCGGCAAGGTGGGCGCCGGCGCCGGGTCGAGCGTGCAGCCCGGCGGCGCTGCGAACGCCAAAACCCTGGTGAACCGGGCCGGCGTGACCTGGCGGGCGAGCAGCAGCGCGGCGCCCGGGCCGATGGCGAGCAGCAGCATGACCGCGGCGGCGGCCCAAACGGGACG
>CAXTTB010000731.1:0-2039 GCA_964246905.1 uncultured Acetobacteraceae bacterium
CGAAGCTGGTGGAGCGCGAGAGCGCATCCCAGGCGGCGAGTTCGGCCTTCATTCCCTCAAGCTTCTGTTCGACCAATCCCAGCGCGTCATCTCCCAAGAACAGCCGCACCGGCGGGTTTTCGGACTCGACCAGCGCGAGCAGCGCCTGCGCGGCCTTCGCCGGGTCGCCGGGCTGGTTGCCGCTCTTGGCCTGTCTGGCGGCGCGAATCGGGTCCATGACGGCGTCATAGTCGGCGATGCTGCGGGGCGTGCGGTCCATTGACCGTCCGGCCCAATCGGTGCGGAACTGGCCGGGTGCCAGCGCCGTCACCCGTATTCCGAAGCCTGCCACCTCCTTGCCAAGCGCTTCCGAGATGCCTTCCAGCGCGAACTTGCTGCCGCAATAGAAGGTGATCCCCGGCATAGTGATGAAGCCGCCCATGGAGGTGACGTTGACGATATGGCCGCGACGCCGCTCGCGCATCCCGGGCAACACCGCCTTCGCCATCGCGACCGGACCGAAGACGTTGGCCGCGAACTGGCGCTGGAGATCATCCACCGAGGATTCCTCCAGCACGCCCTCGTGGCCGTACCCCGCATTGTTCACCAGCACGTCGATGCCGCCCGCCTGCCGCTCAGCCTCCGCCACGGCGGCCGGGATGGCGCCGAAATCGGTCACGTCGAGCACAAGCGGGTGGGCTCGATCGGGCGCGAGCGCCGCAAAGGCGTCGGCGTCGCCGGGCCGCCGCACCGTGCCGATCACCCGATGGCCGGCCTGCAGCGCGCCTTCGGCGAACGCCCGGCCCAAGCCCGAGCTGACGCCTGTGATAAGGAAAGTCTTGAAAGCGGTGGTCGCCATGGCCTCACCCCAAACTGACATGATAAGTATATCATGATATATATACCGGCATGACAGGCAGCAAGACCAAACCCTCTCCCCCCGGCGCCAGAGGCGAGCCGCTTCGCCAGCGCGTGATCGACGCGGCCGAACGTCTGCTCCGCGAGGGCAGGGCCGATTTCTCGATGCGCGACCTCGCCGCCGAGGCCGGCGTCAGCTTCGCGACCCCGTTCAACCAGTTCGGGAGCAAGGCGGCGATCATGCAGGCCCTCTCCACACGGCGGATCGACGCCATGGAGACGCGCTTTGCCATGGCGCCGCCGCTGACCGACACAGCGGACCGCGTGCTGCTGGCCATCGATGCGGCGGCTGCCGTGATGCTGGAGGAGCCGGACGTCAACCGCGCGGTAATGGGTTGGCTTGGCACTGCGAGTCCATCGCCCGGGCAGGTCTGGGTGCGCTCAATGGCTCTCTGGACGCTTGCACTGGGCGTGGGGGAAGGGTTGATCGCGGCGCGGCGGGAACAGGCGCTCCGCTGCCTGCCGAGGCAACTCGCGTTCGCCTTTCGTGGCGTGCTGTCGTTTTGGACCGCGGGCGAACTGCCCGACGAGGCGCTTGCCCCGGAAGCGCGAGAGGTTGCGAGCACCTTGCTGCTTGGCTTCACCGGACGGCAGCTATCAGATCACCACGGCTCGTAAGTCGCCTGATCGCAAACCACCCCAAGCGGCCATCCAACAAGGCCACCAGTCCGAAACAACGCGCCTGACGCCGGCGCACGCCCTCAAAGCCGCCGCAGCAGCACCCCCGCCGTCACCGCGGCCCCCGCCGCCAGCACGAACGGCGCCCCGGCGAAGTGCACCGGCAGGGCCGGCGAGGTGAAGACGTAGAACAGCCAGGCCGTCAGCAGCGGCGCCACCACGGCGGTCAGCCCCTCGACGGCGGTCAGCACGCCCTGCATCTCCCCCTGCGTGTCCACGCCGCCCCGGGCCGACACCATCGCCCGCACGGACGGCACCGCCAGCCCGCCCAAGGCCAGCAGCACCACCGCCGGCACCAGCGTCCAGCCCGCCAGCGCCAAGGCGAGCACCCCGTAGCCGAGGGCGCCCGCGGCGTAGCCGAGCAGCGCCGTGCGCCGCTCGCCCAGCCGGGCGGTCACGGAGGACAGCAGCACGCCCTCCCCCACCGCCTGCGACAGGCCGATGCCGGCCAGCACCCAGCCGTT
>CAXTTB010000732.1:0-2033 GCA_964246905.1 uncultured Acetobacteraceae bacterium
CCCGGCGATCTCCGCCGCCAGCGCCAGCGCCGCCGCGCGCAGCCCGTCCGCGGGCGCCAGCACATCCACCAGGCCCATGCCGTGCGCCTCCTCACCGCCGATGCGGCGCCCGGTGTAGAACAGCAGCGCCGCCTTCTGCGGCCCGACCACCCGGGGCAGGGTGACGCTGAGGCCGAAGCCGGGATGGAAGCCCAGCCGGTTGAAGTTGGCGGCGAAACGCGACTCCGCCGACCCTACCCGGAAGTCCGCGACGAGCGCCAGCCCCAGCCCGCCGCCCACCGCCGCGCCCTGCACCGCGGCCACCACGGGCTTCGCGCTGCGGAACAGGCGCACCGCCTGCTGGTAGAGGTGCCCGCCCTCACGGTCGCCCACCGTGTCGCGGGCGGGGCTGCTGAAATCGGCGCCGGCGCAGAAGTTGCGGCCCTCCGCGCATAGCAGCACGCTGCGGATGCCCAGGTCGGCGTCGAACGCCTCGAACGCCTCCGCCAGCCCGCGGATCAGGGCGATGTCGAAGTAGTTGTGCGGCGGGCGGCAGATCTCGGCGATGCCGACGTGGCCGTCCCGGCCCGTGCGGACGTCGCTCACCGCAGGCCCCGGCTCCATCGCAGGCCCCGGCTCCATCGTAGGCCCCGCCTTCATCGCAGGCCCAATCCCCGGGCGATCATGCCCCGCAGGATCTCCCGCGTGCCGCCGCGCAGGGAAAAGGACGGCGCCGTCATCACCAGGTGCGCCAGCACGGCGGACAGCGCCGTGCTGCCCTCGGCCTCAGACGGCTCCACGTCCACCAGCAGGCGCACCACCTCCACCGTCTCCTGTTCCAACGTGTTGCCGAGGTCCTTGACCAGCGCCGCCTGCAAGGCCGGATCCTGCCCGTCCTGCAACATGCCGGCGACGGAGCGGGACAGGCGGCGCAGCGCCATGGTGTGCGCGGTGAGCCGGCCGATGGCGACCGCGGCGCGCTCCGGCGCGTCCGGCCCGAGCGCGCGCACGGCCTCCGTCAGCAGGGTGAAGGAGGACAGGAAGCGGTCGGGGCCGGACCGCTCGAACGCCAGCTCCGCCGTGACCTGCTTCCAGCCGTCGTCCTCCTGGCCCAGCAGCGCGTCGTCGGGCAGCAGCAGGTCGGTGATCGCCACCTCGTTGAAATGATGGGCGCCCCGCATGTCCCGGACCGGCCGCACCGCCATGCCGGCGGACCGCGCCTGCGCCATGTCCACCAGGAACTGGCTGGACCCGGCGTGGCGGTCGTCCGATCCGGAACCCGTCCGGCAGAACAGGATCATGTAGTCGGCGAAGTGGGCGGAGGAGGTCCACAGCTTCGTGCCGTTCACCAGCCAGCCGCCCTGCACGCGCTGCGCCCGGGTGCGGGCGGCGGCGAGGTCGGAGCCGGAGTCCGGTTCGCTCATGCCGATGCAGAACGACAGCTCGCCCGTGGCGATGCGCGGCAGGATGGCCTGGCGCTGCGCTTCCGTGCCGTGGCGCAGGATGCTCGGCCCGCTTTGCCGCTCCGCGACCCAGTGGTGTCCGACCGGGGCGCCCGCGGCCAGCACCTCCTCCAGCACGACGTAGCGTTCCAGCGCCGAACGCTCATGCCCGCCGTACTGCCGCGGCCAGGTCATGCCGAGCCAGCCGCGCGCGCCCATCTTGCGGCTGAACTCCCGGTCATGCCCGCTCCAGGACGCGGCCCGTTCCTGCGGCGTGCGGCCCCGCAGCTCGTCGGCAAGGAAGTCGCGCACCTCCTCCCGGAGCGTTTCGGCGACCGGGGTGGTCCGCGGCGGGGCGGCGAAAGACAGGGCTTGCATGGGGGTCAGTTCTCCTCCGGGGACAGCACCAGCAGGGCGTCCGCCACCGTGCAGCCTTGCGCGGCGGGATGGACGATGACGGGGTTCAGCTCCAGCTCCGCGACCGTCGCGCGGGCGGCGTGGGCGATGGCGGACACGTCGGCCACGAGCCGCGCCAGGGCGGGAAGGTCCGCCGCCGGGGCGCCGCGCCAGCCATGCAGCAGCGGCGCGCTGCGGAGGCTGCGGAGCCTCGCC
>CAXTTB010000733.1:0-826 GCA_964246905.1 uncultured Acetobacteraceae bacterium
GTGCTGCACGGCACCGATTACCCAGCGCTTGATCTGCTCATTGTCGATAACGGCAGCACCGACCCGGCCGCCGTGGCGCTGCTCGCCGAACTCGGCGCCGACCCGCGGGTGCAGGTGCTGGCGTGGCCCGGCGCGTTCAACTTTTCCGCCATGAACAACGCCGCCGCGCGCCGGGCCAAAGGCGCGGTGCTGCTGCTGCTCAACAACGACGTGGAGCTGACCGACCCTGGCTGGCTGCGCGCCATGGTGGCCCATGCCGTCCGCACGGACGTGGGCGCGGTGGGCGCGCGGCTGCTCTACCGGGATGGCCGGTTGCAGCATGGCGGCATGGCGCTGGGTCCGGCCGGGCGCGCGACGCATCTGCTGCGCGGGGCGCCGCGGGACGCGCCGGGCTACCTCGGCCAATTGGCGGCGGCCCGGGACGTGTCGGCGGTGACGGCGGCGTGCCTCGCGATCCGGGCGGACGTGTGGGCGCAGGTGGGCGGCATGAACGAGCAGTTGCCGGTCGCCTGGAACGACGTGGACCTGTGCCAGCGCGTGCGCGCCGCCGGGCTGCGGGTGATCTGGACGCCCCATGCCGTGCTGCTGCACCTGGAAGGCGAGACCCGCGGGGAGGACGCGGCCGACCCGGCCCGGCAGGCGCGCTTCCTGGCGGACGGGGCGCTGTACCGCGCCACCTGGGGCCGCGCCGCGGACGAGGACCCGTTCCTCAACCCGAACCTGGTCGCCGGCGCCCCGCAGCGTATGCTCGCGCCGCCGCGGCGTCCGCGGCCGGGGGGCGGCCGGGGCGGGCCCAGGCCGCCCCGGTGGGCCACCCCGGCCGCAG
>CAXTTB010000733.1:836-2021 GCA_964246905.1 uncultured Acetobacteraceae bacterium
CCGCCCTTTGGGACGGCCAGTATGAGAGTCGTTTTCCGCGCGCGGGCTCAGCCGCAAACGCTTCGCGTTTCGGCGACCCACCAACCCCGCGCGCATACCGGACAGCCCAGGGGGCTGCCGGTATAAGCCGCCGCGCCACGCCATCCTGAATTGGAACCGGGTCCTGGACCAAAGCCTGACCGATCCGCCGAGGCTCGACCCGTCCACGGCGGACACGCTGGCGCTGCTGCGCGACCCGGCGCTCGACCCGCTGTTCCTCCGCCCGGCGCTGGTCGGCGTCGAGAGCGCCTGGTACGGCCACGTCCCCTTCGCCCATTGGATCGCCGCCGCCTGCCGCCCCCGGCTGCTCGTCGAGCTGGGCACCCACAACGGCGTGTCCTACGCGGCCTTCTGCGAGGCCGTGGCGCAATACGGCATCGACGCCCGGTGCTACGCCGTCGATACCTGGCAGGGCGACGAGCACGCCGGCCATTACGGCGATGCCGTGTTCGAGGCGCTGCGGCGCTTCCACGACGCGCGCTACGCCGGGTTCTCCGAGCTGCTGCGCTGCACCTTCCAGGAGGCGCTGCCGCACTTCGCCGACGGGTCCATCGACCTGCTGCACATCGACGGCTTCCACACCTACGACGCGGTGCGCGGGGATTTCGAGTCCTGGCGCCCCAAGCTGTCCGACCGCGCCGTGGTGCTGTTCCACGACACCAACGAGCGGCGCGGCGACTTCGGCGTCTGGCGCCTGTGGCGGGAGCTGCAGGCGGCGCATCCGGGGTTCGAGTTCCTGCACAGCCACGGCCTGGGCGTCCTCGCCGTCGGCCCCCATGCGCCGGAGGACGTCCTGGCGCTGTGCCGCCTGGGCGACGCGGCCTCGGCCGTGCGGGAACGCTTCGCGCTCTTGGGCGAGCGTTGGATCGACCACTTCGAGCAGACCCAGGCGGTCGCCGCGCAGCAGCGGGCGGAGGCGCACAATGCCGGCTATGCCGCCGAGGTCGCGGCGCTGGAGCGCGCCCGGGACGCCGCGGAGCAGGCGAGGGCCGAGGTCGCGCGGCTGGCCGGAGACGCCGCGGCGCAGGCCGAGGCCGAGGTCGCACGGTTGGCCGGACAGGTTGCGGCCCTGGACGCGGCGCGCAACGAGGCCGCGGAACCCCGGGCCGAACTGGCCGACTCCGGGTCCTATCAAACGATCCTGCA
>CAXTTB010000734.1:0-2018 GCA_964246905.1 uncultured Acetobacteraceae bacterium
CCGGCGCGCGCCGCCCCTAACAGGATGCCGCAGCCCAGGCCGCGCGCCGCCGCCAGCTTCTCCGGCAGCAGCGCCGCCGCCGTTGCGGCATCGAGCGCGCACAGCGCCGCGTTCTCCGCCGTGAGCACCGCCACCAGCCGGGCGGCGGCGGTCAGCAGGGGGGGCGCCACCCTATGCCCCCGTCCGCTGCGGCAGCGGCTGCGACGTGGTGCGCCGGAGCGCCGGACGCTCCAGCAGCAACTGCTCGGAGGCCGTCTGCTCCCGCGCGGCCGGCGCCCCGGCCGCCCCGTCCGGCTGCGCCTCCTGCATCCGCAGCATCTGCTCCATGATCGGCCGGGCCAGGCCGAGGCCGCCCGCCTTCGCCACCTGCTTGCCCAGCTCGCTCACCATCATCGGCTTCCAGGCCTCCTCGCCCGACCCGCCGCCGAACGGGCCTTTGGACGCATCCACCGTATCGAACATCGGCGCCAGCATCTGGCCGAGCGCCATCGCCTCGAACTCCTGCGCCGACTTCTGGATGCGCGCCACCTGCTGGAGCGGCAGCTTGGTGCTGATGGGCTGGGCCGGGGTCGGGGTCATCATATCCTCCTATCGGACAACGAGGTCGGCTTGCAGCGCGCCTGCGGCCTTGATGGATTGCAGGATGCTGATCATGTCGCGCGGGCCGACGCCCAGCGCGTTGAGGCTGGCCACCAGGTCGCGCAGTGTGACGCCGCCGCGCAGGATGCCGAGCTTGCGGTCCGCCTGGTCATCGACCTGGATGCGGGTCTGCGGCGTCACCACGGTCTGGCCGTTGGAGAATGGCTCCGGCTGGCTCACCTGCGGCGTCTCCGACACGCGGATCGTGAGGTTGCCCTGGGCGATGGCGACCGTGCTGATGCGGACGTTGGCGCCCATGACGATGGTGCCGCTCGCCTCGTCGATCACGACGATGGCCGGGCTGTCCGGCTCGACCCGCAGGTCCTCGATGCGGGCCAGGGCGTCGATGGGATCCTGCCCGGCCAGTTGCAGGGCCACGGTGCGCGGATCGGTCGCCCGGGCGAAGCCGCCGCCGAGCGCGCGGTTGATCACGTCCGCCATGCGCCGCGCCGTGGTGAGGTCGGGGTTGCGGAGGCCGAGCCGCAGCACCGGCTTCGTGCCGAGCTGGAACGGGATCTCCCGCTCCACGCTGGCGCCGTTGGCGATGCGGGCGGAGGTCGGGATGTTGCGGGTGACGGAGGCCGCCGCCCCGCGCGCCGTGATGGCCCCGGTTGCCAGCGCCCCCTGCGACACCGCGTACACCTCCCCGTCCGCGCCCAGCAGCGGCGTCACCAGCAGCGTGCCGCCGGTCAGGTCCTTGGCATCGCCCAGCGCCGATACCGCCACGTCGATCCGGCTGCCGCCGCGGGCGAAGGCCGGCAGGTTGGCCGTGACCATGACGGCGGCGACGTTCTTGGTCTGCAGCCGGGCTTCCTGGTCGCGCGTGTTGACGCCGAGGCGCTCCAACATGCCGATCAGCGACTGCCGGGTGAACACGGCGCTGTCGAGCCGGTCCCCGGTGCCGTTCAGCCCGACCACCAGGCCGTAGCCGACCAACTGGTTGTCGCGTATGCCCTCCACGTCGGCGATGTCCTTGATGCGAACCTGGGCGAATGCCGCTGGGGCGAACGCGGCAGGGGCCAGGGAAAGGGCGAGGAGGAGGGCGAGGGCGCGGATCATGGATGGAAGATTACGCGGAAAACGTTTACGTATCGTAAAGATGATGTGGCGTAAGATGCGCCCGTCGGATGGGATTGGAGGGTCGGACAGGTCATGAGCATCGTCGCCCCGTTGGGTCAGCCAGCGTCCGCCGCACTTCGCCCCCGCGGCAAGGCGGGACCCGGCGGTTTCCATGTACTGGAGGAGGCCGACGCCCAAGCGCCCGCCGCCGTCGCGAAATCGGCGCCCGTGGGCCTGCACGGCCTGCTGGCGCTGCAGGAGGCGGAGGCGGACGCCGTGCAGGACCGCGCGGCGCGGCGTCATGCCGGGGCGATGCTGGA
>CAXTTB010000735.1:0-2013 GCA_964246905.1 uncultured Acetobacteraceae bacterium
GAGTGCAGGCGGCGCATCAGTCCTTGCATCACTTCGTGGCCAAGGCCGACTGGTCCGACGAGGCGCTCCTGGCCGCGGTCCGCACCTATGTTCTGCCGATCATCGAGCAGCGCGGCCCCATCCGCGGCTGGATGATCGACGACACGGGCATCCCCAAGAAAGGCAAGCATTCGGTCGGTGTCGCCCGGCAATACTGCGGACAACTCGGCAAGCAGGACAACTGCCAGGTGGCCGTCACCCTTTCGTTGGCAGCCGATCACGCCAGCCTGCCGATCGCCCATCGCCTCTATTTGCCGCAGCCCTGGGCCGACGACCCGACCCGGCGTGCCGTAGCCGGTGTGCCGAACGGCATTGCGTTCCAGACCAAGCCGCAGATCGCATTGGCCCAGATCAGGGCCGCGGTTGCCGCCGGCGTCCCGCAAGCCCCGGTGCTCGCCGACGCCGGATACGGCATCGACACCGCGTTGCGGGACGGCATCAGCGAGCTCGGCCTTGCCTATGTCGTCGGCATCCAATCCCACACCAGCCTGTGGCCGCCGGGCACCGAGCCGCTGCCGCCCAAACCCTGGAGCGGGCGTGGTCGCCCACCGTCCTCAATCCGGCGCGATGCCGAGCATGCCCCCATGCCGGCCAAGGCACTCGCGGCCAGCCTGCCCAAGCACGCATGGCGCCGGGTCACCTGGCGGGAGGGCAGCAACACCATGCTGGCCGGGCGTTTCGCGGCCGTGCGCGTCCGCCCCGCCCATCGCGACTACAACCGCTCGACCCCACGACCCGAGGAATGGTTCCTGGTCGAATGGCCCAAAGGCGAGCCGGAACCCACCAAATACTGGCTCTCCACCTTGCCGCCCACAATCACGCGCCGGGCCATGGTCGACCAGGCCAAGCTGCGCTGGCGCATCGAACGCGACTACCAGGACCTCAAACAGGAACTCGGGCTCGGCCACTACGAAGGCCGCGGATGGCGAGGCTTCCACCACCATGCGGCGCTCTGCATCGCAGCCTACGGATTCCTCATCGCCGAACGGGGCGCTTTCCCCCCCTCAGACGGGTTCTGGCCGCCATCCCTCAAAACACCTGCACTACCCGACAATTACCGACCCCGCGGCGCTCCCGATCCGGCCTGAACGCCACGTCGCCACATCAATGACCACGATACGAGCAACCATCGCTCGCGCCCTCGCCAGAACCCTGCCACGATGCCCGTGTTGCCAGCAACATGCTGCCAATCCAGAACTTATGACACAGTAAGACTAGGAGCCTGTCCGAGAATTTGCTAGCCGACGCGGGCTGAGATTTGATTCACTGCTGGGCATGAGCAAGACCTTTCGCGCGTGGGACGTGGATCAAGCGTGGCTTCTGCCGGCGTCGTTGCATCAGTTCGTGCCGCCGGGGCACCTGGCGCACTTTTTGCGCGACACGGTGCGCGAGGCGCTGGACCTGTCGTTGATCACGGGCGTCTACAAGGCCGAGCAAGGCCAGCCGCCCTACCATCCCGGCATGCTGGTGGCCTTGCTGCTCTACGGCTACAGCCGCGGCATCTACTCCAGCCGCCAACTGGCCTGGGCGTGCGAGGAGCGGGTGGACATGATGGCCGTCACCGGGCTGAACCGGCCGGACTTCCGCACCATCAGCGATTTCCGCAAGCGCCATCTGCCGGCGCTGCAGGACCTGTTCGTGCAGGTGCTGCGGTTGTGCCAGGCGGCTGGCCTGGTCAAGCTGGGCCACGTGGCCGTGGACGGCACCAAGCTCCGCGCCAACGCGAGCAGGCACAAGGCGATGAGCTACAAGCATATGGTCGGCCAGGAACCGAAGCTTGCCGCCGAGGTTGCGTCCTGGCTGGCCCAGGCCAATGCCGCGGACGCCGCCGAGGACGCCCAGCATGGCGCGGGTCAGCGCGGCGACGAGACGCCGGCCTGGCCAGACGCAGCGCGTCAGTCCGGGATGGCCGACAAGCAGCGCCGGCTCGCCCGCATCCGTGCCGCCAAGGCGCAGCTGGAAGCCGAGGCCAAG
>CAXTTB010000736.1:0-2012 GCA_964246905.1 uncultured Acetobacteraceae bacterium
GGGCCTCTCCCACCCCCGCCCGGGAGTGCCCAGCCGCGGCGCGTCAGGCGGGCCCCGCGGGCCCGCGGCCGGGCGGGGCGCGCGCCGCCCCGGCGGCGCCGGCGAGCGGCTCGCGCGGCACGCCCTACGTCGGCATCAGTAGCCGCGTGCCCGACCCGGCGAAGGCCATCCAGGCGGCGAACGGCAGGCGGGTGCGGTGAAGGCCCCATTCTCCCCGTTCCGGGACGTGTGCCCCAGCACCCGGCTGCGCTGCCCGCACCCGGCCCGCTGCTGGCGCGAGCACTGCGGCGGCAGCCGGGATTTGCACCCGGTGGCCGAGGGCGACCTGACCCGCGAGGAGCTTTACCACCTGCGCCTGGTCGAGCAGCGCGCGGCGCTGGAGAGAGGCCGCCCATGACGGCTCAGGGCCAGCTTGGCCTCAATGGGCATGGGACTTTCGAGGCCAAGCCGCGCCATCTATGCATCAGCGAGCGCACCCTGGACGACTTCGCATGACCGACCTGTTCGGTGGCGCCTTGCCGATTACGCTGGCGGCGCAAATCACCGAGATCGAACGCGAGATCAAGGTGCGCCGCCGGGTCTACCCCCGCTTCGTCCAAAATGGTCAGATCTCCCAAGCCGCGGCGGATCGCCAACTCGCCGTCATGGAAGCCGTGGCCGACACGCTACGAGGCCTGGCTGCTCGTGCGGATTGAACCTCGCTGGCTCGACCGCGAGGCCGCCGCCGACTACATCAGCGTGCGGCCGAGCGCCCTGGACCGCCTGGTCAAAGACGGCCTCGTGCCTGCGCCCGCCTATCCGCTCGGCCGGCGCAAGCCGCGCTGGGACCGGCTGGCGCTTGACAACCTTTTCCAGGGCGGGGCAGCGTCCACCCACCCCGACCAGGTCATGTCAGCCGTTGCCCAGGACATCCTCAGAGGCCGCTAAGTCCGGCGAACCCAAGGGTTCGACGCCAGCGAAATCGCCGACTGGCGATTTGCGCGTCAGGACCGTGCGCCGCACCCTCGCCGACGGCACGGTGCGGGACTACACCTACGACGTCGCCAAGGCGCGCAAGCCGACCCACTACGCCGCGGACAGCGTGGCGGCGCTGCTGCTGGCCTACGAGCACAGCCCCGAGTGGCGGGGCCTCGCGGAGCAAACCCGCCGCACCTACAGGATCTACCTGCGCGAGCTGCACAAGCTCCGGGAGCTGCCGGCGGCCAGCATCACCAGGCGCGGTCTGCTGGAGATCCGGGATGCGGTCGCCGCCGTCCGCGGCAACGGCGCCGGCACCGGCTTCGCCCGCGCGACCGCCGCCATCTTCTCCTGGGCCGTGGCCCGGGAATGGGTGCCATACAACCCCTTGGCCGGCACCCGGAACCTGCCTGGCGGCACGTTGGCCGCGTGGACGGAGGCCGAAGCACGGCTGGCGATGCGGGATCTGCCCGAGCCGCTGCGACGCGCCGTCGTGCTGGCCTACCACACGGGACAGCGCCGCGGCGACCTGGTGCGGCTGCCATGGTCCGCCTACGACGGCACGACGATCCGCCTGCGCCAGCAAAAGACGGGCAAGTCGCTTGTCATCCCGGCGCATCCGGAGCTGCGGGCCGAGCTGGACGCCTGGCAGCGCGGCGCCGAGGCCACGGTTATCCTGACTGCAGCGCGCGGCCGGGCCTGGACGCCGCAGCGCCTCAGCCACTCCTTGCCGGCAGCGTTGGCCAAGATTGGGATCGCCCGCCGCATCAACGTGCACGGGCTGCGGAAGCTGGCGGCGACGCGGTTGGCGGAGGCGGGCTGCAGCGCCCTGGAGATCGCCGCGGTCACCGGGCACAAGAGCCTGTCGATGGTCCAGCTCTATACCGCGTCGGCCGATCAGGAGCGTCTGGCCGAGGCCGCCGTCTTGCGGCTGGAAACGTGGCGCGGAAAGATGCGGAAACGCTCTGCAAGTGGTTGATTGAACATGCGTGCAATATTTGTCCAGATGAAATGCGAGATGGGCCACGCCTACCGCGTCGCCCAGCTTGCGGTCG
>CAXTTB010000737.1:0-2009 GCA_964246905.1 uncultured Acetobacteraceae bacterium
ACGGGGGATATCGTCAGCATCGACGTGGACGCCCGGACCATCGGCATGGACGTGCCGGAGGCGGAGCTGGCCCGGCGCCGCGCCGCGTGGCGCGCGCCCGAGCCGCGGTTCGGGCGCGGCTATGGCTGGGTGTTCACGGAGCACATCCAGCAGGCCAACGAGGGCTGCGACTTCGACTTCCTGCGCACCGAGTTCGGCGTGCCCGTGCCGGAGCCGGCCATCTACTGATCCCGGTGCCGTGCGGCGGGATGGGCGGTGGGCAGCAGCGCGCCTGCCCCGAACAGCTTCTCGCGGTAGGTGCCCGGCGCGTAGGCGGACTTGAAGGCGCCGCGCTCCTGCAGCACCGGCACGACCAGGCCGACGAACGCTTCCAGGCACTCCGGCATGACCGTGCGCGACAGGTTGAACCCGTCCACGTCCGCCGCCTCCGCCCAGGATTGCAGGGCGTCGGCGACCTGCGCCGGGTCGCCGACGATGGGCGGCTGTCGGCTGCCGAGGACGGATTGCTCCAGCAGCGCGCGCTTGGTCCAGGCAGGACCCGCGGCCCGCGCCATCGCCGCCACGTTCGATTGGATGGCGTTGCCCGGTCCCGCCCGGATCGGCTCGTCCATGCCGTAGCGGGCGAAGTCGATGCCGAGCGAGGCGGAGGCGTGCGCCAGGGCGCCCTCCGCGCTGGCATGGGAGGCGTAGTCGGCCAAGAGGTCCCGCGCTTCCCGCTCCGTCCGGCCCACGACGACGGTGGCGCCCACGAACACCTTGATGGGCCGCGGCGCCGCCCGGGCGCGCAGGTCGGCGACGAGGGCCGCGACCGCTGCCGGCGTGGTCCCGTTGACGAAGACGCACTCCGCATGGCGTCCGGCGAAGCCGCGCCCCCGCTCGCTGGCACCCGCCTGGTAGAGCACCGGCGTGCGCTGCGGCGACGGCTCGCACAAATGCCTCGCGCTGAGCCGGTACTGCCGCCCGGCGTGCTCGATCCGGCGCACCTTGGCCGGGTCGGCGTAGATGCCACGCTCCCGGTCGCGCAGCACGGCGCCCTCGGCCCAGCTTCCCTCCCAAAGCGCGTAAACCGCCTCCATGTACTCGTCGGCCAGGTCGTAGCGGTCGTCGTGCCGCATCTGCTCCCGGTAGCCGAGCGCCTGCGCGGCGCTGTCCAGGTAGCCGGTGACGACGTTCCAGCCGATGCGCCCGCGCGTCAGGTGGTCCAGCGTGCTCATCCGGCGGGCGAACAGGTACGGCGGTTCGTAGGCCAGGTTGCACGTCACGCCGAAGCCGAGGTGCTCCGTGGCCGCGGCCATCGCGGGGACCAGCAGCAGCGGGTCGAGCAGCGGCACCTGCACCGCCCCGCGCAGCGCGGCGTCGGGGGTGCCGCCGTACACGTCGTACACGCCCAGCACGTCGGCCAGGAACAGCCCGTCGAACAGGCCGCGCTCCAGCAGGCGGGCGAGGCCGGTCCAGTGCTCCAGCCGGGCGTAGTCGGCGCTGCGGTCCCGGGGATGCCGCCACATGCCTTGCTGGATGTGGCCCGGCGCCGCCATGTCGAACGCGTTGAGCTGGAGAACGCGCATCGGCCGGGTCACTCCCCGGGTTCGGCTTGCACCAGCCGCACCCAGCAGGCGGCGCCGATGGAGGCGAACCCGCCCGGGCGTGCAGCCCGCATGTCGGCGGTCAAGCGATGGTGCGGCATCAGGCGTGTTCCCATGGGTTGACGGGGACAGGCGGGGCGGCGCCCGGAGAGCTTGCCGGCGCCCCATCCCAGGCAGTGCAGTGCCGCAGCGTAAACCCCGCGACCCGCGGCGGCCAGCGTCCCGTCGCCGCTTGAACGGTTGCCATCCCCGC
The DNA here is from genome assembly GCA_964246905.1 of uncultured Acetobacteraceae bacterium. Classification (GTDB taxonomy): domain Bacteria; phylum Pseudomonadota; class Alphaproteobacteria; order Acetobacterales; family Acetobacteraceae; genus CAHJXG01. The sequence continues at coordinate 1,837 of CAXTTB010000737.1, forward strand.
CCGGCACGGCTTTAGTGGGTGCCGCACGCGCCCGCCCAGAGGCGCGGTCCCCGCAGGAGGCCGTCATCCGCATCCCCCTCAGCGCATCGCTGCCTGTCCTAACGCTCGCCTTGGCGCTTGCCGGGGTGCCCGCACTGGCCCAAACGCCCGCCCCTGCCTTTCCCGCGCTGGAA
>CAXTTB010000738.1:0-2008 GCA_964246905.1 uncultured Acetobacteraceae bacterium
GGCGCAGGAAGGCCGCCGGCCCGACCCGCCCGGCCATCGCCATCACCTCCTCGCAGAGCGCCGCGTCGCCGAGCCGCCCGGGGTGCAGCAGCATCGGCAGCAGGCGCGGGGTCACGCCCTTGAACCGCCCGCCGCGGGCCACTGTCGCCATCAGGCCGCGCCGCCGCCGCGCCTGCTCCGGCGTGTCCGGGCGGGCGCTGGTGTCCATCAGGCACAGGGCGCTCACCCGCTCCGGCGCGCGGCGCATGAGCGCCAGGGCCGCGTAGCCGCCCATGCTCAGCCCGGCCACGGCGAAACGCCCAGAAGACATGGCGGGCATGACGGACAGCGCCCGGTCCGCCATGGCGTCCAGCGTGTCGTCCTGCGTGCAGTCCGCGACGACGCAGCGCACGATGTCGGACAAAGCCTCGGCCTGGTCGCGCCACAGCCGGGCGTCGCAAAGCAGGCCCGGGAACAGCAGCAATGGCGGCTTGGCATTCCTTTGTGTCTTGTCCGCCATTTCACGGTCATACAGGGTTGGATTTACCGCGAAAAGCTTGACTTTTGTCAATGTTTTCCCGATATCCCGGATGCCGCGAGCCTGCTGCCGCGATTGCCGCGTGACGGCAATGAGCCACCCTATACCGTATCGAGACATATTTTTGACGGACATCACGACCGCCGCCGCGGAAGACGCTGCACACGTTGACAACGAGGCGTCAACCGACGCCGGGACCGCGCCCGCCGAGGCCGCGCCGGCGGAGCAGCCGATGCGCGTGGCAGGCGGCGCGTCGGACCCCGCGCCCACGGGGGGCATGACAGCCGACGAGGCCGCGTACCATGACGAGCCGGAGGCGGAGCCGAACGGCTTCACCGACCTCGGCCTGTCGCCGGAGATCCTGCGCGCCATCGAGGACATGGGCTACCTCACGCCCACCCCGATCCAGGCGCAGGCGATCCCGACCGTGCTGATGGCGCGCGACGTGCTGGGCTGCGCGCAGACCGGCACGGGCAAGACCGCGAGCTTCGTGCTGCCGCTCATGGACATCCTGTCGGGCAGCCGGGCACGGGCGCGGATGCCGCGCAGCCTGATCCTGGAGCCGACGCGCGAGCTGGCGCTGCAGGTGGCCGAGAACTTCGTGAAGTATGGCAAGTACCTGAAGCTGAACCACGCCCTGCTGATCGGCGGCGAGAGCCTGTCCGACCAGAAGGAGGCGCTGATGCGCGGCGTCGATGTGCTGATCGCGACGCCGGGGCGCCTGATGGACCTGTTCGACCGCGGCGGGCTGCTGCTGACCGACACCAAGATCCTGGTGATCGACGAGGCGGACCGGATGCTCGACATGGGCTTCATCCCGGACATCGAGAAGATCGTGGGCTTCCTGCCCAAGGCGCGGCAGACGCTGCTGTTCAGCGCGACCATGGCGCCGGAGATCCGGCGGCTTGCGGAGGCGTTCCTGTCCAACCCCAAGGAGATCACCGTCAGCCGCCCGGCAAGCGTGGCGTCCACGATCATCGCCGGGCTGACGGTGGTGGACGATGGCGACAAGCGCGAGGCGCTGCGCCAGCTGATCCGCAGCGAGGACGTGCAGAACGCGCTGATCTTCTGCAATCGCAAGCGGGACGTGGACATCCTCTACAAGTCGCTCAAGCGGCACGGGTTCAGCGTCGGGTCGCTGCACGGCGACATGAGCCAGCCCGAGCGGTTCGCGACCTTGGCCAAGTTCAAGGCGAACGAGATCCGCCTCCTGGTGTGCAGCGACGTGGCGGCGCGCGGGCTGGACATCGGCGGGCTGAGCCATGTGTTCAACTTCGACGTGCCGATCCACGCCGAGGACTACGTGCACCGCATCGGCCGCACCGGGCGCGCGGGGATGACCGGCCATGCCTTCACCCTCGCCACCCCGGATGACCGGCAGTTCGTGGACGCCATCGAGAAGCTGATCGGCGCGCCGATCCCGCGGATGCAGGTCGAGGGGATGGAGGAGGTCGCCTTTGCCGAGGACGACGGCAAGCGGCGGCGCGGGCG
>CAXTTB010000739.1:0-2008 GCA_964246905.1 uncultured Acetobacteraceae bacterium
GCGGTGCACGTCGCCCTTGATCGCCCGGGCCGCATCCCGCGCGAACACCGCGGGTCCGGCGATCAGCAGCCGAGCCGGGCCAGGGCCTGCGGCGCGGAACGCGGCCTCGATGGCGGCGGTCGCGGCTTCCTGCGCCGGCACGTCCATGCCGCCGGCCCGGGTGCGGGCCAGCAGCAGCGCGCGGTCTTGCTCAGGCGCGAACCACGCGCCGTCAATCGTGCGGACCTGGCTGCCGCCGATCCAGGTCCGCAGCAGCGCCGCGAACGCGCCCGGCGGGTCGGCCAGGCCGAACTGGGCGGCGAGTGGTGCCGTGGAGGAGCGGAGCTGGCGCAGCAGCCCCTCCAGCCCGCGGCGCAGCGACGCCGTGTCGAACGCCGCCGGCGCCAGCAGGTAGCGCCGGGCAAACAGGTCGGCCCCCTCCGTGTCCGCCAGCGCCGCCTGGCCGCCCGCCACGGTGCTGAACAGGCCGGTGCCGCGCAGGCCGGCGGCCAGGGCGGTGCTGATGCGGGCGAGGTCGGGCGTGGGCGCGCCCTCGATCCCCAGCAGGATCAGGCCGGTGGCGGAGCCGGCGCGGGCCTCCTGCATGACCAGCCGCGCGGCCTCCGTCCCGCCTTGCGGCAGGAAGTCCGCCATGTCGGTGCGGACGGTGACGGCGCTGAGCGCCGCCGCCAGCAGCAGCCCGGACGCCAGCAGCGCGCCGAGCACCGGGACGGCGCGACGCATCAGGACAGCGGCCTGATCGCCATGCGCTGCTCGTCGCCGTTCGCCTGCACCAGCCGCACCGCCGTCACCTCCGCGCCCCGGCCAGACACCTCCGCCTGCCGCAACAGCCGGGCGGCGCGGGGGTCGAGCGGCACGAGGCCGAGTGTCCAGCCGTCCAGGCTGCCCGTGGCCGTCACCGCGAACGCCCGGCGCAGCGCGGGCAGGTCCCCCGCCAGCGGGCCGCGGACCGCGTCCACCAGCGTGCGCAGCTCCGGCACCGCGCCGAGGTCCAGCACCCGCGGCGCCTCGTTCCCCTCGGTCAGCACCAGGCGTCCGCCATCGACCACCAGGCTCTCGGGCTGCGGCCAGTCGGTCGTCTTGGACAGGTAGCCGGGGCGGCGGTACAGCAGGTGCCCGGTGCTGAGCAGCGGCTGGTCCAGGGCCGCGAAGCGCCGGGTCTCCTGGAAGGCGGCGCGGCGCTCCGGCACCGCGGCCAGGCCCGCCATCAGCGCCGGGAGGTCGAGGCCGTCAGCCTCCCGATCCGATCCCCAAACCCGGCGCGGCGCGAGCAGCGCCAGCAAGCCCACCAGGTTCCGGCGCCGAAGAAGTCGAGGATGCATCGGGCAGTTCCCAGAATGGGTAGAAGTTGAACCAATTGAACGGATGCGCCCGGCACGCCCGCTCCAGCGCCGCGGCGAAGCCCGCGACATGGGCATCGAGGTCCGCCGCCCGGCTGGCCCGGCGCAGCACGATCCGCTCGGCGAACGGCTCGAACCGCACGGCGTAGCGCCGCGGACCCGTGCGGACGCCGTAGAACAGCAGCACGGGCGCGGCCAGGGTGGAGGCGAGCACGAACGGCCCCGCCGGGAACGCCGCCGGGCTGCCGAGGAACGGCGCCAGGACCCGGCGCTGCCCGGACGGCGAGCGGTCCGCCAGGATGCCGCCGATCTCGCCGCGCGCCACGCACTCATGGGCGCGGATCATGCTGGCGGGGTCGCCGATTTCCAGGACACTGCGGCGCAGGTCCGGGGCCAGCCGGTCCAGCAGGGCGGTGAGCGCGCCCGCGTTGCGGCGGAACATCAGCGCCCAGACCGGCACCGGGCACGGCCCCGCCACGGCACGCAGCACCTCGAAGCTGCCGAGATGCGCGCCGAGCAGGATGCAGCCCTGCCCGCGGCCGATCAGGGCGGTCAGGTGCTCCAGCCCCTCGGTGTCGATACGGAAGCCGCGGGTCTGGCCGGCGAGCAGGAGCACGCGCTCCAGCACCGCGCAGGCGAAGCTGTGGAAATGCCGCGCCACGTCGCGC
>CAXTTB010000740.1:0-2004 GCA_964246905.1 uncultured Acetobacteraceae bacterium
GGCCAAGGGCACGCGGGGCACGGTGGAGGGCCTGGTCCGCGAGTACGCCCTGTCCACCCAGGAGGGCGTGGCGCTGATGTGCCTGGCGGAGGCGCTGCTCCGCATCCCGGACACGGCGACGCGCGACGCGCTGATCCGCGACAAGATCGGCGCCGGCGACTGGCAGTCGCATGTCGGGCACTCCTCCTCCCTGTTCGTGAACGCCGCGACCTGGGGCCTGGTCGTCACCGGCAAGCTGACGGCCGAGACGCCGCAGCGCGGGCTTGGCGCGGCGCTGACCCGGATCATCGGACGGGGCGGGGAGCCGCTGATCCGGCGCGGCGTGGACCTCGCGATGCGGATGATGGGCGAGCAGTTCGTGACCGGGCAGACCATCGGTGAGGCGCTCGCCAACAGCCGCCGGCTGGAAGCGCGCGGGTTCCGCTACTCCTACGACATGCTGGGAGAGGCGGCGACCACGGCGGCGGACGCGGCGCGCTACCTCGCGGACTACGAGCGCGCCATCCACGCCATCGGCGCGGCCGCCGCGGGCCGGGGCATCCTGGAGGGGCCGGGCATCTCCATCAAGCTGTCGGCGCTGCACCCGCGCTATTCCCGGGCGCAGCGGGCGCGGGTGATGGAGGAGCTGCTGCCGCGGCTGCGAGGCCTCGCCGTGCTGGCGCGGCGCTACGACATCGGCCTCAACATCGACGCGGAGGAGTCCGAGCGCCTGGACCTCTCGCTCGACCTGCTGGAATCGCTGTGCCACGACCCGGCGCTGGCAGGCTGGGACGGCGTCGGCTTCGTCGTGCAGGCCTACCAGAAGCGCAGCGCCTCCGTCGTCGAGTGGCTGATCGACCTCGCCCGGCGCAGTGGGCGCCGCCTGATGGTCCGGCTGGTGAAGGGCGCCTACTGGGACAGCGAGATCAAGCGGGCGCAGGTGGACGGGCTGGAGGGCTTCCCGGTGTTCACCCGCAAGGTGCACACGGACGTGTCCTACCTCGCCTGCGCCTGGGCGCTGCTCGCGGCGCCCGACGCGGTGTATCCGCAGTTCGCCACGCACAACGCCTACACCGTCGCCGCGATCCACGGCATGGCGGGCGCCTACCAGCCGGGCCAGTACGAGTTCCAGTGCCTGCACGGCATGGGGGAGCCGCTGTACGAGGAGGTGGTCGGGCACAACAAGCTGAACCGCCCCTGCCGCATCTACGCCCCCGTGGGCACGCATGAGACGCTGCTCGCCTACCTGGTGCGCCGCCTGCTGGAGAACGGCGCCAACTCGTCCTTCGTGAACCGCATCCAGGACCCGGCGGTGCCCGTCGCGGACCTGGTGGCCGACCCGGTGGCGGAGGCCGCGGCCCTGCGCCCGCCCGGCGCCCCGCATCCGCGCATCGCCTTGCCGCGCGAGCTGTTCGGGCCGGGGCGGGCCAACTCCGCCGGTCTGGATTTTTCCAATGAGCAGCGCCTGGCCGAGTTGGCGTCCGTCCTGCAGACCAGCGCCGCGCAGGACTGGACCGCAGCACCTGCGGGGGCCGAGGGGCCGGCGCAGGAGGTCCGCAACCCGGCGGACAACCGCGACGTGGTGGGCTTTGTCACCGAGGCGACGCCCGAGGAGGCGGACCGCGCGCTGGCCCGGGCGGAGGCCGCGGCGAAGGCCTGGGGCGCCGTGCCGCCCGCGGAGCGCGCCGCGATCCTGCTGGACGCGGCGGACCTGTTGGAAGCGGAGATGCCCGCCTTGCTCGGCCTGATCGTGCGGGAAGCCGGCAAGAGCCTGCCCAACGCGGTGGCGGAGGTGCGGGAGGCTGTGGACTTCCTGCGCTACTACGCGGCGGAGGCGCGGGACGGCTTCGGCGCCGCGCACCGCCCGCTGGGCGTGGTCGCCTGCATCAGCCCGTGGAACTTCCCGCTGGCGATCTTCACCGGCCAGGTCGCGGCGGCGCTGGCGGCGGGCAACGCTGTGCTGGCCAAGCCGGCGGAGGAAACGCCGCTGACCGCTGCCGCCGCGGTGCGCGTGCTGCACCGGGC
>CAXTTB010000741.1:0-2002 GCA_964246905.1 uncultured Acetobacteraceae bacterium
AGGCGGCCAGCAGCGCCCCCAGCCCGGCGAGGGACAGGGTCATGGCGGTGAGGTCCCCGAGCGCCACGCCCGCGACCAGCGTCAGCGCGTGCCGGCGGCCCGCGCCCAGGGACTGGCCGATCACCATGAGGGTGGTCGGCCCCGGGATGGCGAGCAACACGGCGGTGGCGAGGACGAAGGTCAGCCAGGCGTGGAAGGTCATGCCGGCCACGCTAGACCCTGGGTGGCCCGAGTGTTGTCACGCTGCACTTAATCGTAAGAATGTAGAACAAGCATTCTCAGGCAGTTACGCTTCCGGACCTGTTGGAGACACTGCACTTAATCTCAAGAATGGGCTTGGAACGCTGCACTTAATGTGAGAACCTGGCCCGTCAACGTTGGCCAAAGACGGGTTGCAGGCAGAATGATCGCTGACCAGGAGTCTGACGAAGCCGATGTTCAAGACGGCGAGCCGGCCTGGGAGGAGGCGTGCCGTCGCGAGGACGAGATTCGGGGCCTCCTGCAACGCCATCCACAAGGTTTGACCATCGCCATGGTCGACGAGGTGGCCGGGCAGCTCGGCACGAGCCGGGCCAGCCTCTACCGCCTGATCCGGCTGTTCCGGGCGGCCGGCACCGTGACCGCCCTGATGCCGCGCACCGCAGGGCGGCCCCAGGGCTTGCGCCTGCTCGATGCCGAGCGCGAGGCCGTGATCCGCCAGGCGCTGAAGGACGTCTACCTCAAGCCGACCAGGCCGCCGTTTGCCCGGCTGGTGCACGAGGTGGAAACCCGCTGTCTTGGGCGAAACCTGTCGCCGCCAAACTGGCGCACGATCAAGCAGCGCGTGCTTGAGGTCGACCTGCGGACCAGGGCCAGACGGCGCGGCGATGTGGCCGTGCTAAAGGCGACCGAGGCCACGCCGGGCAGCTACAGGGCCACGAGGCCGCTTGAGGTCGTGCAGATCGACCACACCAAGGTGGACGTGATCGTCGTGGACGAGGAGACCGGGGAGCCGCGCGGACGGCCCTGGCTCACGCTCGCCATGGACGTGTTCACCCGCATGGTGACGGGCTTCTACCTTTCCATGGACGCGCCCTCGCGCTTGTCCATCAGCCTCTGCCTGCTCCACGCCGTCTACGACAAGACCGCCTGGCTCCAGGAGCGCAACATCGACGCGGCCTGGCCGATCTCCGGCCTGCCCGAGGCGCTGCATGCCGACAACGGCGCCGACTTCCGCAGCCGCGCCTTCGTGCGGGCGTGCCGCGACGCGGGCATCAAGACGATCTGGCGCAAGCCGGCCACCCCGCACTACGGCGGGCACATCGAGCGCCTGATCGGCACCCAGATGGGCGCAGTGCGCCTGCTGCCGGGCACGACGTTCAGCAGCCCGGAGGAGCGCGCCGGCTATGATTCGGGCCGCGAGGCGCGCTTGACCCTGCGCGAGCTGGAGCGCTTCGTCGCCTGGGAGATCGCCGGCCGCTACCACCAGGTCGTGCACTCCGCCCTGCGCCGTCCGCCGGTCGCGGTCTGGCGCGAGCACGAGGGATCGACCCCGCTGCGCATGCCGGCCGACCGCCTGCGCTTCTGGGTGTCGTTCCTGCCAGAGGAGGAGCGCTCGCTGCGCCCAGACGGCATCCACCTGCACGGGCTGCGCTACTGGTCGCCTGCGCTCGCCGCGGACGTGGGACGCCAAGAGGAAAAGCTCCTTGTCAAATATGACCCCCGCGACCTGTCGCGCGTCTTCGTCCGCCGGCCTTCGGGCACGTTCGTCGAGGCGCGCTACAGCGACCTCACGCTCCCTGCGATCACCTTGTCGGAAGCCAGGGCGGCATCGCGCGCGCTCCGCGCCAAGGGACGCCGGGAAGTCGACACGCGCGTCCTCGTGCGCGCGGCGGTGGCGCAGCGCGCCATCGTGGAGGGCGCGACCAAGCGGAACCGGCCGGGCCGTCGCACCGGGGCAGGCCTTGTGAACTCCGCCGACGATGACGGGTTGGGATCGCTCCGCGGCGTCGACTCGCGCATC
>CAXTTB010000742.1:0-2002 GCA_964246905.1 uncultured Acetobacteraceae bacterium
CCGCCGCCCGACCGGCCCGCCGAAGCCGCGGGTGCCCGTCCTGCTGATGCGGGTGTGGGACGCGCCCACCCGGCTGTTCCATTGGGCGGTCGTGGTGCTGATGGCGTTCAGCTACGTCTGCGCGATCCGGGAATGGAACCAGCTCCATTTCCTGTCCGGCTACACCGTGCTGGCGCTGCTGCTGTTCCGCTTGGCCTGGGGGTTCGTCGGCAGCGAGACCTCGCGCTTCCGGCAGTTCCTACGCAGCCCGGCCGCGGGCCTCGCGCACCTCGCGGCGTTCGGGAAGCGCGAGCCGGACACGGAGATCGGGCACAACGCCGCCGGCGGCTGGATGGTGCTGGCGATGCTCGCGGCGCTGTCCGTGCAGGTCGGCACCGGGCTGTTCAGCAACAACGACATCGACGCCAAGGGGCCGCTGGCGCATTGGGTCAGCAAGGGTACCAGCGACTGGCTGTCCGGCGTGCACGCGACCTCGTTCTACGTGCTGCTGGGCTTGGTCGCGCTGCACATCGCGGCGATCATCGCCTACGCGGCGGTGAAGCGGCACGACCTGGTGCGGGCGATGGTGACGGGCAAGAAGCGCCTGCCCGCCAACCTCCGCCAGCCCCGCTTCGCCAGCCCGCTGCTCGCCGCCGGCATCCTCGCCGTGGCGGCAGGGGCGGTGTGGGTGCTGGTACGCTTCGCTTGAGGGATCAGTTCGTCCGCACGCGGTAGGCGCGGTGGCAGGCGCCGCAGGCCTGCGTGGTCGCGGTGTACTGCGCGGCGAAGCCGGCCTTGTCGTTGGCGTCCGCGAGCGTCGCGAGCTTGTCGGCCTCCGTCCAGAACTTCTCCGCCGCCTTCTCGAAGCCGGCGCGGTCGGACCAGATCTCCGGGCGGGCCTTGGTGTTGTGCCCGCTCTGCGTGCCGTCCGGGAACATGGCGGGGATGACGTGGCCCCAGGACGACAGGCCCTTGGCGCCATCGACCAGGCCCTTCACGTCGCCGCCGCCGTCGATCACCGTCTTCATGCTGGCGGCGACGCCCGCCTGCAGGTCGTATCCCGCCTGCCGCGCGGCGATCAGCGTGTCCGCCGGAAACGGCACGGCGGGGCCGGCGGGCAGGGTCTGCGCCGCCGCCATCCCGCCCATCGCCGCCGCCACCGCCAGCCCGCTCAACATCTTCCGCATCCAAAACCCCCGGTTTCCGTTATGATGGGAGCCTTGCACTCCATCGCCGTCCGCGCCACCCAGTTTCGGCGCCCAAACGGCGGAACCCATAGGATTTGCCCATGCCGCCACAGCCCATCCGCTCCGTCGCCGTGTTCTGCGGCTCCCGCGCCGGGTCGGACCCTGTGTATGCGGCGGCCTCGGCGGCGCTGGGCCGGGGGCTGGCGGGGTTGGGCATCCGGCTGGTGTACGGCGGCGGCGGCGTCGGGCTGATGGGCATCGTCGCCGACGCGGCGCTGGGTGCCGGCGGAGAGGTGCTGGGCATCATCCCTGAGTTCCTGCAGCAGCGCGAGGTGGCGCACGTCGGGGCGGGGGAGCTGGTGGTGACGCAGACGATGCACGACCGCAAGCGCCGCATGTTCGACGCCGCCGACGCCTTCGTCACCATGCCCGGCGGCCTCGGCACCTTCGACGAGACCATCGAGATCACCACCTGGCGGCAATTGGCGCTGCACGACAAGCCGATCCTGGTCTGCGACGTGGCCGGCTGGGCGCAGCCGTACCTCGCCAGCATCCAGGCGGCGGTGGACCAGGGGTTCGCCGGGCCGGAGTGCCTGCAACTCTACGAGGTGCTGCCGGACGTGGACGCCGTGCTGGCGCGGCTGGCCGCCCTGCCCTCGTCCGGCGCCGGGCAGCCGGAGCGCGTTTAGCGCCTTGCTCGGCAGGCGCGTTTCGCGCCTTGCCCCCGGCAGGCGCACGGTCTATATGCGCGGCACAGTCGGGGCGTAGTACAGCCTGGTAGTACGCTTGCTTCGGGAGCAAGAGGCCGGAGGTTCGAATCCTCTCGCCCCGACCAG